>JAGRNJ010000100.1 GCA_020440825.1 Leptospiraceae bacterium
CAATACTTTTTTTGCTCATCGCACAATCAGGCCAGCCATAAAAACAGGTCTAGCCCATTTCCTGGTTTAAACCAATTACCGCAGTCTGGAATCATTCTTCATCACTTTTTCCCGACAAAAAGGTGAAAAAAGCCACTAAAATATGTTTTTCTTACAAAAGGAGGTCGATTTTGCAAAATTCGAATCATTGACATAGGTGAAACTTACAAGACATTGGCATATGCAGAATTCAACACGCTTTGTAAACTTGGGACTCTGGATATTTCTTGCCATGACATTCATAGCCTGTTCAGAGAAACCTGAAAATAAATATGATTCTCAACGGCCTGTGACAATGAGTGAAAAAAAACCGGTAATTCTATTTCTGGGCGATAGCTTAACAGCAGGCTACGGTCTGGCCCAACAGGAAAGCTACCCGGCGCTGCTGCAGAAAAAGTTTGATGAGCAGAAGATACCCTTGCAGGCCATTAACGGCGGGCGCTCTGGCGATACAACTGCTGGTGGTCTCGAGCGGCTAGATTGGTATCTTAAATCAAATATGCAGTTGAAGCATGTTGTGATTTCATTGGGTTCCAATGATGCAATGCGAGCAGTTCCGCTCAAAGATACAGAAACAAACCTCAAAAAGATAATAGCCAAGATAAAAAACAATTCTCAGGCAAAGATTTATCTGATTCAGCTTGAAACTTTTCCGAATTTGGGCAGCCGGTATGGTGATGAATTTTCAGAAGTATTTAAAAAGGTAGCCAAGTCAGAAAATGTTGTACTGTTACCGTTTTTTCTAAACAATGTCGCGAGTATCGATAACCTGAACCAGGCGGATGGCATACACCCCAATGCAGAGGGTACCCAGATAGTGGCCAACAATCTTTATAATTCACTACATAAATATTTAATAGAGAATTAATTTTTTCAGGTGCTTTACTTGAAACTTCCTAAGTGGCACGCAGATTTTCCAGGGCACTCTTACTGGAAATGGTGTTTGCCTGCCCTCTGCCCTGCCAGAATGCCAATATAGGCCCAACGAACAGCAATACGAGCAAAACCGCAGGAAAAGTAGGTGTAGTTCCTAAAACCGGTAAAAAGAAAATCGTACTCAGAAACATGGCCGGCAAAATTCCCAGCACTATGCTGAAAACAGTCAATGCGACATGAGAAACAGTCAGGTAGGTATTCAGAGTCGCTGTGTTGCTGCCCAGGATTTTGAGCAAAGCGGCATCCCGGGCTCTATTCTGTCGTTCAGAGGCAATTGTCAATGCGAGAAGTAAAATTCCTGCCAGTACAGCAATAATTGCCACCAGTCGAAAAGAGAGTGCCAAAGTGCTGGACACTCGTTTTATCATTGCAGCACTTTCAGCAACATCTATTACTGTGATATTGCCGAGAGCAGAACCCAGTTTTCTACGAATCATTCTGCGTTTCTCAACACTGCCTGCCTTAAAGCTTGCTAAAAACTGTTTCGGAGCAAGACCAATCATACCGGGACTCAAGATTATGAAACTGTTAGGGCGCATGCTCTCCCATTGTATTTTTCGCATTGAAGTTACCGTAACACTGTAGGGTAAACCGTGAACATCGAGTTCCAGAGTATCCCCCAGAGAAATGTTCAGCGTTTCGGCCCATTCTTCATCTACTGAAGCTTCATTGCCTTCAAAATCTTCGCCCCAGAATTTACCCTCAGTAAGCTGTTCACCTTCCTGCAGACGATTTCTGTATGAAATAAAATACTCTCTGACCCGCAGATTATCTTCCCAGCTTCTTTCTCCGCTTTGTGAGAGAGTTTTTTCAACGAGAGATTCACCATTGACCGATGAGATTCTCACCGTAATCAGTGGTACTAAGGTTACATTTGTAACTTCAGATTCTCTTATAATGTTTTCAAATTTATTTTTTTGCGAAGGCTGAATATCCATGGCAAACAAATCTGGCTGGTCTGATGATTCATAGCGGTTCAGTTCGGCCTGCAGGCTGGCATCGAGAATAAAGATTGCGGCAAGCAGAAAAATACCCTGGGAAGCAGCGACCAGAATAATTCTACTCTCTGATGTCAATCTACCCAAATTTCGAATTGCCAGTTTTATTGCAGGTACTCGAATAGATTTTGAAAAGGCAGATGTGAACTTTGCCAGCAAAGGAGCTGCAAGATATAACAGCAGAAAGTTTACTGCCAGCCCGGTTGCTATTTGAGCGGAGTTTGCCACAGATCGATTCATGGCAAAGATAACTGCAAATAAAAATAAAAAGAGAGCAGGAAAATACATCCACCGAAACCTGCTTTTTACAGCATTCGGTGCTTCTTCTCGAAGCAAAACCACAGGTGATTCATTTACCAGTTTTAGAATTGGCAACAATGTAAAAAAGAGCGTACCGGCAAATCCCGCGGTAAAGGTTATTATGGCGACGGTTATGCTTAAAGACCAGCCTTCTGCGGGTAGCGAGGGTATAAAGTTTGCAAGAATGCTGCCCATAAAAGGTATCGTCACTGCAGACAGCAACACCCCGCTCAAAGAGCCCAGAATTCCTGGTATAGAGGCCAGACTTGCGTAAACTGAGAATATCTTCAGATTGTTGAAACCGAGAGCACGCATAACTGCAGCATGCCGTTTTTTTTCTTTTAGAAAAACACTCAAGGCAGATGATGTACCCGAAAGGGACAATATCAGTGTTGCTACCGCTAAAAAAGTAAGGAATATTTCAGTGCGCTGAATAAAGCGACGCAAGAAACCTGCACCATCTTCTAATGTTTCTACCTTAATACCTTTTGCCAGCAATTCAGTTTCATACTGGTCCTTGAAACTTCTTTGCTCTGCAATGGTAGAAAGGGCATTATATGAAATCACATAAGAAACCCGGCTGCCTGCCTGCAGCAGCCCGGTCTGCTCAATAAATTTTCTAGAAAATAAAACAGTAGGAGCCATGCCAGAAGTCAGCAACGGACTGCCAGGCTGCATAATAAAGAAATCTGCAATTGTGAATTTTTCTTTACCAATTTCAACGGTATGATTTTTCTTCAAACCGTATTCATCTGCCATCTCTGCTGGTAGAATAATAAATGGGGATTGATGTAACTTTTCAAGCGGAAATTTATTCTCTAACGCAAGGGCTCCGCGCTGGGGCCAATTCAATTCCAGGGTTTTGACTCTGACCAGCCTGTCGTTAATCTGTTCCTTGTTTTCAATTTCGGGTTCAGCCTGGGGAAAGCGCATCATGGTCATGAATTCTTCGCTGAACAATCCCGGTTTATTCAATTTCGGAAAAATACTCTCTAACTCAGAAATATTTTCAGATGTAAAGGGTCTCGATGATTTAAAACGAACATCAGAACCGGCCATAGTTCTTGATTCCCGGGCAAGAGCATCTCGCAAATTCTGCCCGGTTCCGGTAACCATAGAGAGTGAAAAAGCAGCTACCATTACAGTCAAAGCACTGAAAAACAATAACTTTTGGCCAGATCGAGCCTCACGTATGGCAAGTTTAAGAATCAGTTTCACTTTTTGCCTGTTTTATTCACCGCAGGTTTTTTCTTTTTTCGGGGCGCTGCTTTCTTTCTGTGAATTATTTCCCGCAGAATTTTGCCATCCTTGAGTATTATTTCGCGGTCTGCCAGTTCGGCAATTTTCGGATTATGGGTAACCATTATCAAAGTTGCGCTCTTGCGAACTGCAAACAGAAGATTCAAAATCGCATCTCCCGATACTGAATCCAGATTTCCGGTGGGTTCATCTGCCAATATAATTTCTGGCTTTCGAATTAATGCACGAGCAATCGCTACACGCTGTTGCTCTCCACCTGATAACTGACCCGGATAATTATTCAATCTGTGAGAAATACCAACAGACTCTAGCAACTTTCTGGCTTTCTCATAAGCATCATTATCAGAGGCCAGCTCGGCGGGCAGTGCAACGTTTTCTAAAGCAGTCAATGATGAAATCAGTTGGTAATTTTGAAAGACATATCCCAGATTACTGCCCCTCCAGAGAGCAAGTGCATCTTCACTGAGTTCTGCCAGGTCAGTACCCTGAACCTCAATTGAGCCAGATGTCGGCCGGTCTAGACCAGCGAGCAAGCCGAGCAACGTACTCTTTCCGCTGCCAGAGGCCCCGGTGATTGCAATTACTTCATTTTTCTCAACTTGAAATGAAACTGAGTTTAAAGCTATGATGTCAAATTCGGCGGAGGGATATTTTCTAGTTAAATTTTTGACCTGCAGCATTATTTTTTCTCCAGTAAGTCTAATATTTCACTCTGTGACACAGTATATTTTTCAGAGCACCAATGGCAGTTTAATGTTTGATTTTCTTCAGTTGCCATTTCGCTGAGATCTTTTTCGGGCAGCATTGCCAGCCCCTGCATGAATCTGTCTTTCGAACAACGGCAGAAAAAATCTACTTTGGTTTTGTCGAGTTCAATGAATTGAAAATCGGCTAGAAAGCTCTTCATTGCTTCTTGAATATTCTCACTTTCAAAAAACAGTTTACCCAAATCAGGATGCCGGGCCATTGTTGATTCTATCTTGGCAATATTTTCTTCAGTAGCCCCAGGCATAGCCTGAATCAATAGCCCTGCAGCATGATCTAAAGTTCCAGTAGAAGAATAGTCGATAGACAATTGTATCGCTGTTGGTATCTGATCAGAGGTAACACAAAAATGCGCAAGATCTTTCGCTACTTGTGAGTAAGGCAGCTCGGTCGAACTGGTTTGCGGCTTTGCAGTTTCAGTCAAGACTCTGGTGACATGCATGATACCTACACCTATTGCATTTTGTATAATTTCCTGTTTTGTTGCACCCTCGGCAATGGGGTTTGCATTAGAAAGGTAACCCCTTATCTCACCATTTGCTGAGGCTTCAACCAGTGCCTGCTGTATGGGTCCACTGCAGGTAATCCGCAGGGCTAGACGTTCCTGGCCCTTTAAAGACGAGCTCAGCAGGGCGGCTCCCATCAATAATTCACCAAGTATAATTCCCCCGAGCGGATTCAATGTGTGTTTTTCAATAGCGGTTCTTACCAGATCACCGGCCTTCAAGAATACGACCCGAAATTGGCGGTCTTCAGTTATTGCTGTTAAGATGTGATCTTTCGATCTTAATATATTCAAAATTTCTGAGGTCAATTTTTTGCTCTTTATTACATTCGATTATAAAGAATATACAATATTCTTTATAAATAAAAAACTTTTATGAAAGCTCAAAAAGGAATACTGAGATTTGAGTTGAATCGTTTTTCCTCAATGGGACGCCAATGCCTTAAAAGTTTATTCATTCGTGTAACAAGGCTGATTTGCAGTTCGCCAGAATCCGCTGCTCTCAACCAATTCTTCTATTTTTGAACTCAATAGTTGAATTTTCTTCTTCAAAATAGGGTCTTTCCTGCAAAATGCATGTAAATCTGCCTCAGCTTTATTATACATTAGCATACTCATGATCTCTGCCCGGTCTTCCTCTTGCCCTAAGGTAGAGTAGAGTGAGATAAACCCGGGCAAAGGATTACTTCTACTGCCCCAGTCAACATTCAGATCAGAATATGCTGAAATGCCCCCTGGCCCATACTTAAAATTTTCAGTATTCGCATTCTGCCAGGCATCCCATTTATAGTATTGAGAACTCCAGATTGCATACTCTGTATTGTGTTGCAATTCATGATGAATGACTGAGCTTAAATATTCTGTACTATAATTATTTTTATGACCGTCGATAGCCAGGTACAATCTGCGTCCATAAGGGTCAGGCATAGCAGCCTGATGATTCTCTTGAAAGTGGTAATTCTGTGTGAGAATAAGAATATCTGCCAAAGCCAGTTGAAAATATCCGGCCGGGTATTTACTGAATTCCTGATCTATGATTTTCAGATAATTCAAGAGTAATTTCCTGTTACCGGGTATATCATAACGACTGCCGTTCCAGGTATCCGTGACTTTTTTTTCATAAATAATTTGAATATTGAACTTTTTTTCAAGTTGATTTGCATAGCTGCGAACTTTATCTTGTGCAGAAATGAGGTTTGGGAATAAAACCTGAAGCAGAACGCCTGCAAATAACGATTTTCTCATAATAAAGTGTCATTAATTTAATTAAATCAAGACGAGCAACACGAATATCAGGTCAGAAATAGATCTGAACAGCGTCGAATTTAAAGGAAAATTGTTTTCAGTAAGGGAGGCCAAAGGAAAAAGCAAGAGAACAGAAAACACTACACCGGCAGTAAAACCTGTGCTACCGACTATAGAATAAGAAAAGATGAACAATAAACCGGCAAAAGTATTGGTGTATACCAGGACTCTAATGTTTTCTTGGGAAAGTATCGAGTTCAAGCCAGGAAATCTGTCTTCTTTGTCCATTCGATAGTCAAGATAAGATATGCAAAATAGATTTTGTAGAATTACCATTAAATGTAAAATAAAAAAATGTAAGGGAAAAGATTCCGTCGATCTCAAAACCGGCAACAGCCAAAGAGCAACTGCATAGAGAATCGCGATCATCAATTCTTTAATCAGATACCAGGGACGCCTTGCGATTAAGAGATGAACCGCTGTCAGTGTACCAGGAATAGTCAGAATCAAAAACTCAAAAAGAGAAAGATCTAACAGAATTAAAATTAAACAGGGAATCAGAATCAAAATATTGAGAAATAGGTAAAAAAGATAAATTTTTTTCTCGCTATCACTGATCTCGCGTCTGGCTTGTCCCGAACGTGAATATGAGAAATCTGCCCAATGATCTGCATTGTAGATTACAGCTACCAGAGAAAACAGTCCCAAATAAAAAGGCCAGGGTAAAAACACAGCACAAACATTAGCGGCAAAAAACAGGCCTGCCATGGCGCCAATTGATACTTCTATGGATAACTTAAAGATCAACTTTTTACCAGAAAAGTCTTAACTTTACCTATACCTTTCATCTCAATATCACCTCTGGGCTCAACGCTGTATAGACTTGAAATTTGCTGCATTGTATTGGTATCTATATGAATACTGTCTGCAATTCCGGTTGATTCCAGCCTGCTGGCCAGGTTTACTGTTTCACCCCATAAATCAAAAATAAACTTATTGCGGCCAATTACGCCCGCAACAACGGGCCCTGTCGCTATACCTAAACGCAGTTTCAAATCATGGTCGTGCTGAGAGTTGATCATTTGCAAAATCTGCAGCATATCAAGCCCCATAGCTACACATTTACTCGCATGGTCTAAGTTTTCTTCTGGCAGTCCACTGGCGGCCATATAGGCATCGCCTATTGTCTTGATTTTTTCGAGTCCATTTTTTTGGGCAGCTTCATCAAATTTTGAAAAAATATTATTCAGAATTGAGACTAGTAGTTCTGGATCCAGTTTTCGAGAGAGACTGGTAAACCCCTCAATATCTGCAAAAAGAACACTTACCTGACTGTAACGGTCTGCAATCGCTGTCTCACCGGCGAGCAGCCGTTTCGCAACTTTTCGAGGCAGCATATTCAATAAAAGATCTTCTGATTTTTTATGAGCTTTAGACAATTCTTCACGCTGCTTTTGAATAATCGCCGCTTGCATGAATTCATGGCGTGAAAAAGATTCAAAAAACCATGTTGAAATAAGCCCGATCGTGTTTATAAACGAGGTTATACCGATTATTATCACAAGATCTCGAATATCTGGCTTAATAAAATACCAGAGAAAAAAGAAATATAACAGCAGTATGGAAGTCGATGCAATACTCGCAAAAAAGAAGCGCATGCGCAGCAGACTAAACCCATACAGGTTAATTGCTATCACCAAGCCGTATCCGTATTTCACTGCAAAATCAACGGGAGCAAAATATCCGATAACGAATATACAGCAGCCACTGAAAATATTGGCGAATACCAGTATCCATTGCATTAAATACACTTTTTCGAAATACTTAATCACTATCGCTGCTAACAAATGCGTGGGCAAGACAACAACAAACAGAAAAAGGGATATTTTATCAAAAAATGCTCTATCAATAAAATAGACGATAATTCCGAGTACAAGGTATCCAATACTTCCCACAAAAAAGCCGGTTCTGGCCTGACGGGCAGCCTTCATATTGTTAGAAATTACAAACTCTCGATCAAATTGAGCGTCTTCAAATCGACGGGGCGAAATTCTCATTCCCAAACATTTTCAAGACAGATTGCCTGTACAGTGTAATCCATAGTTTCATTTTGCATCTACCTGAGGTGAGGTCTGGCTATGAAAACATTGAAAAGAACATCTGGCATCTTTTTGCAACTTATAGCAATTGGAGTATTTGTATCTGCCTTCATTATTTTTGTGAACCAAATTTTTGATTTAAATCTCAATCTGGTAATAGGATCGTCGTTGATTGCTACAGGTAAAGATCCTGTAATTGGCGTCATCAACCTGGTTCTGGCTCTCTTTCTTTTTTCAGCAGGTAAGCTGCTTGTTTCAGTTGAAGTTGAGCGGTATGTAACAGAGAATAAACTTAAATCTGTCTTGATTTTAGTTTTTACCGGGACCCTTTTTTTCTCTCTCGGTTATTTCTTAATCTGGCATTTTTCGGGAGGCCGGGCCTATGAAGCCATTCGTAAAGATAATCAAGAAGAACTGAAAAAAATTCTGCGAAGTGAAAACTTTTCCCAGGTAGAAATTAATGAAATGATGCACACGTCAGTCAGGGAGAATGCTCTGCAATGTGTTAAGCTTCTGGCAGAGCAGGCTAATTTTTCAGCTAAGTTCGGAGATTCACAATACACCTTTCTTGAAGCAGCTGTTATGTGGGGACAAGTGGAAACGATTGAATTACTGTTAAATTACAAACAGAATATAAACCACCAGAATCTTTTCGGACACACTCTGCTACATCTCGCAATATTGTACCGTGGAAAATACCGGAATCAGATTGTTAAACTTTTGATGAGAAAAAAATGCGACTTACAACTCAAAGATATTTACGGCAAAACAGCCCTTGATTATGCTGAGTCGAAAGGTTTGTCTGACATTGTTCTCTTATTGCAGAATACCGGTAATCAGTAGTCATTAAAGATCATATAAATTGTATAATTAAGAACAAAACATTTAAACTGTTTAATTTATTTAAT
Source organism: Leptospiraceae bacterium (assembly GCA_020440825.1). Classification (GTDB taxonomy): domain Bacteria; phylum Spirochaetota; class Leptospiria; order Turneriellales; family Turneriellaceae; genus JAGRNJ01. The sequence goes on from JAGRNJ010000100.1 coordinate 9,056, forward strand.
GCGCTGCCAGTTTAGCCTGATATCCCTCTTCGATTATTTTTTCAATCATAATCGAAGGTGTGACCTTCAGTTCATCATACTCTAACTCTGCACACTTTTCCTGCAATTTAACCACGGTGGCTCCAACACCCGGGGTAGAGACCAGTGCATTTTGTACAGCGCTCACACAGTGATTGCAAGTCATACCTTCAATATCAATTCGAATTGATTTCATAAGTCTAACTTCAATGACTTTACATATAGTAAAGATTTTGTAAGGTTAGAGAAACCGGGTATACACACAGTTTTTGAGAATTATAAATTGTGCAAAAAGATAACTTAGCGCAGAATTTTTTTTAAAACAACTTTGAGATGCAACGAACTCAAACTTACCGAAACAGAACTTAAAGCCATCGCAGCGGCAGCAATCGCAGGTGACAAATAACCCATCGCTGCAGCGGGAATTGCAATTACATTATAAGCGAAGGCAAAAAAGAAATTCTGTTTGATTTTGCGGATGGTCGCTTTCGAAAATTCGATTGCTGTAATAATCTTCTTTAAATCTGCATTTTGTAAAGTAACATCAGAAGCCTCAATCGCCATCGCAGAACCGGTACCCATTGCAAAACTTATATCTGCAGATGCCAGGGCCGGTGCATCATTGATGCCATCGCCAACCATTGCTACTGCACCAGACTTCTTAAGTTCTTCAATTTTATCTGCTTTATCAACGGGTTTTAAATGACCAAAAACTTTCTCAATTCCAAGAGATTTACCGATTAACTCAGCCTTATTTTGTTCATCGCCGCTCAGCAAGACTGGGATTATTGACATTTTTTTAAGAGCCTCTACCACCTCGCTAGCTTCATGCCGCAACTCATCTTGAAACATCAGAACCCCGATTACCTGCCGTGCATCACCAATTAAAATTCTGTAGCCAGAATTTTCATTGGGCAAGTCGATCGAGATATTCTGCTGCATTAGCCATTCTGCGTTTCCTAT
>JAGRNJ010000101.1 GCA_020440825.1 Leptospiraceae bacterium
TCAAAGTAAGAAAAACGCTGTACATACGATATACAGCTTACATCGGCGGTCTATGCTCGTTACTCGCACAGATGAAAAATGGAATGTCACTATAGAAGAGCAGGATAATCAACTTGGTCTCATAAACACAATACGCTATCTCGAAAAGGTAAATGATGAAATTGGGGCATTGCAGCCCCAGAACCTGATTCTTGAGTTAAATTTATCTCATTTACGAAGTGCAAACAGTGAATTGATTGCGCAATTTGTTATGCTGCAAAGCACCTTGGTGCGAACTGATGGTCGCTTGAAAATTGTCGATGCAAATCCTGAGCTGAAAAGCTCTTTTGATGTAGTCATGCTCGATAAAATCATAGGAATAAATTATCTTGGTCAGGGAGAAGAAGACGAAGACGGATATTCATACGAAGAAGAATGAATAAAAAAGACGATATCATCATCCTTGCCCTGGATTTTGACACCTGGGAAGAGGCAAAATCAAATGTCGAAAAGCTGGGCGATGCAGGCAACTTTTATAAAATAGGAATGCGGCTTTTTTTCGCAGGCGGATTTCCCGCCATAGAGTGGTTAAAATCCCGTAACAAGAAAGTATTCCTTGATCTTAAATTGAATGATATTCCTGCAACAATCTTTGGTGCGGTAAGCCAGCTTTCGCAACGGGGCGTTGACCTTCTAACCGTCTTCGGCGATTCAAACACAGCAAAAGCTGCAGCCGAAGCAACAAAAGACTCTCATACCCGGGCTGTAAATGTCACGGTACTGACCAGCGAAAACGGTACAGGTTTTACAACAGAACTGGTCATTGATAGAACCGAAATGACCCTGCAGGCAGGACTTTCTGGTGTAGTTTGTTCTGGCTGGGAAACTTTACCACTCAGGGAAAAATTCGGCGAAGACTTTCTGATTATTAACCCGGGAATACGTTTGAACCGTACTGAAACCGATGATCAGAAACGCGTTGTAACCCCTTTACAGGCCATCGAGAGTGGCGCCAGTCATATTGTCATAGGCAGACCTGTATTTGCCAGTGAGAACCCGGTTGAAGCTCTGGAAAAAATAAAAGAAACGCTATCTGGTTCCTGAACCAAGCTCTGTTTTTAAACAGATTATTAAGGCAATAGATTCTTAAGGGCTGCAATCTCTTTTTGGAACTGAAATTCCTGCAGATCTTTCTCAATTTCTGTCTTGATTGCTTTTGAAAGATAAAAGATGCTTCGGGTATATGACTTGTCTTTGTATGGCTCAACCCATTGTACCATGTAACCATCTGACTTTTCCCAGACATAGGCACCTCTGAACTCTTCTTCTTTCACAGTGCTGGCAGTACGCTTGCCGTATTTTTCAATTAGACGGGCATACAGGTCTTCAGAATTTACCAGTGGGAAAATGCTCTCAACAAAGAAAAACCGGGCGGAGTTACGAACATCTTCAGTTTCTGGCTTTGCATCATTCGGGCCTGTCGTATCAGTAGCTGGTTTTTCTGGTGGTCGAATACTCTCTGGTTTGAGATAAAAAACATATCTGTACAAAATGCCTTTGCGGGAAATCACCAGTTCCCGACCGGGAAAATCGGCAACAATATCTACCCGGTCATCTGCTGCGCCGGTAGCCGCGAGATTCAAAAATCTATCTTTGATCGTTTTATAAGTGTTACCCCAGGTATTCCCATCAAACCCGTTAAGATTAGCAGCATTATTGGGTCGATTCTCATTTGCAGGCTGTGCGCCCTGGCTGTGCAGAAACTGGGCACTGGCGACCATAAATGCAAGAACGCTGAGACTTCTAAAAAAAATCAATTTTATAAAAACCGGCTTATTCATTTCCTTTTCTTTGTATCGGCATTTTTTGCTGTAAACAAAAGTTTTTCTACTTCAGAAAAATTTTTTACAGGATAAACTTTCATTCCTTTTTTCAGAAAATCTGGTAATTCTTCCCAGTCTTTTTGATTTTCATAAGGAAAAATCAGGTTCTTTATACCAATTCTGCGCGCAGCAATCGTTTTTTCTTTCAAACCACCGATCGGCAGTACCTGGCCGGTCAGGCGTATTTCTCCCGTCATGGCAAATCCCTGTTTGATAACCTGCTTCCTGTACAGTGAAAGTATGGCTGTTGAAATGGTTATTCCGGCTGATGGACCATCTTTTGGGGTTGCTCCGTCTGGGACGTGAACATGTAGATCATTGCGAGTGAAGAATTTTTCATCGTCCAGCATACCTCTTACAAATGACAATGCAATTTCAACACTTTCAGTCATTACCTTCCCCAGCTGGCCGGTTATTTTAACCCGTCCTCTACCAGGGGTTGCGCGGCATTCGACCATTAAAGTTGCCCCGCCCATTGAGGTGTAGGCAAGGCCAATTGCACAACCATAACTAAAAACTTTTGATTCTTCTTCACGGGAAAAAACGGGAGGTCCTACAAGTTCTTTCAAGTTTTCTGGAGTTATTTCTTTGAGTTTTTTCTTTTTCTCAACAATCTGAACTGCAATTTTTCGATAGATTTTTCGTATCAATTTTTCCAGAGAGCGAACCCCGGCTTCTCTGGAGTATGAATCTACCAGATGCCGCAAAGCATTTGTAGAAAACTTGGGTGCTGCTTTCTCGAGTCCATATTCTTTTTTTATCTTCGGAATGACATATTTCTGGGCAATTTTCATTTTCTCTTCGAGAATATACCCTGAAAGTTGTATAACTTCCATTCGGTCCAGTAAAGGACCGGGTATTGATTCTACTGTATTGGCGGTTGTAATAAATGTAATGAACGATAGATCAAAGGGTAAATCCAGAAAGTGATCCCTGAAATCTGAATTCTGCTGCGGATCTAAAACCTCGAGCAGTGCCGAAGCGGGATCTCCCTGAAAAGAAATTCCCAGTTTGTCTATTTCATCTAGCATCAAAACCGGATTTTTCGATTTCACAACTTTTAGAGCCTGAATTATTTTGCCCGGCATAGCACCTACATACGTTCGGCGATGACCTTTGATTTCAGCTTCGTCTCTCATACCACCTAATGAGAAGCGGTAAAAGTTTTTCTTCATTGCTTTTGCAACCGATTTGCCGAGAGAAGTTTTCCCTACCCCGGGCGGGCCCACAAGACAGATAATCGATCCCTTTTCATTTTTGCGTAGTTTTTTCACCGCAAGATGTTCAATAATACGCTCTTTAACGTCTTCAAGGCCAAAATGTTCTCTATTGAGAATATTTCGAGCAGCATCAATATCAATATCTTCAAATCCCGGATTCTCCCAGGGTAATTCGAGAACTGTGTCCAGATAATTGCGAATAATGCCATATTCATGGGAACTGGGATCTACATAGTCGAGTTTTTCGCATTCTTCCAGAGATTTTTCTTTTGCTTCTTCAGGCAGTGCAATGGCCTCGAGTTTCTGGCGATAATAATCGCCGTCTTTTTCTTTTTCAGAGCTACCTAACTCACTGCGAATGGCCCGCATTTGTTCGCGCAGGTAATAATCTCTCTGCTGTTGCTCAATTTTATCGTTTATCTTTCCCTGAATTTTTTTCTGTAATTTCAAGAGTTCCAGCTCTCGTGCCAGAAAATGCAGAGTCTTTTCAAGACGGGTTCTGATATCAAAAGTTTCTAAAATTTGCTGGTACTCTTTTTTTTCTAGATTCAGAATACTGCATATAAAATCTGCAATTTTGCCGGGATCATCAACATTGATCAGGGTGACCTTCATCTCTTCTGTAAAGAGAGGGTTTTCTGTCATCATTTCTCTGGCCTGTGCCAGTGCCGCACGGGTTAGTGCAATAATCTCTTTATCGTTACGCTCTACTTTGTCTGGGACATATTCTACTTTGGCCAGAACGTTTGGCTTTGAATATAAATATTTCTTGATCGTAAAGCGTTGCAGGGTATTGACCAGCAGATGTAGCCCTCCGTCGGGCAGCTGAATTTTCTTAAGTATTTTTACGACAGTCCCGACCTTAAACAGTTTATCAGGTTCAATTTCTGTCGCAGAATCATCTTCCTGCATAACCAGACCAATGTACCCCGTGCTTTTAGAAATATTTTCAATAGCTTCGGCCAGATGCCCTTGTGCGATAACCAGCGGGGTTACCATACCGGGAAATACCGGACGATATCGAATAGGAATTATGAAAAGGTCGTCTGGTAAAATCTGATCAACACTTACGATTACGTTCTGTTCTTTTTCCATAAAATAATTTATAAATCTCCCAAATTAGAGGGCATCAATTTTCTTGATTCGCAATTGATACTTTAATCTACCAGCGAACCGGTTTAGATGTGGTTCTGCATATACCGTACGTAATTTGTCGGGATGTAGACTGTCAAGCCTGCCACCATGAAAAAACCACACCCCCTCGACTGAATTTTCAGAAACAGCCGAAAATGTTACTTTTGCATGTTCCATTGTTTTGCCAAGGTTGGCGACCGATACGTCTGAACTCATTTTTATTTTTAAAGTCGGGTGAGGGTTCATTATACCGTATGGTGCAAAACGTAAGAATTTTTCCCAAAGACGGGATCGCAAATCTGAATCTCCCATCTCAATCACAGGTCCCTGAATATCATCTATGACAGTTTCTGTTTCTGTAAAAATATCTTTGGCAAGTTGCCTTGCCCGCAATTTAAATTGATCTAAATTTTCAATGGGCAGAGTGAATCCGGCTGCTTGTCTATGCCCACCAAATTGAACAAAAAATTCTTTGAGCTCTACGAGCAATGCAAACACATTTTCATTTCGAGCAGCCCGAATTGAACCGCGCAAAGCGCCGCCATCTTCAACCAGGACAATTGCAGGTACTCCGCATTCTTCTGCCACTCTGCTTGCCAGCAGACCCGAAATACCGCGGTGTAAACCCGGATGATGAACGATTGCAACACCGCTTTCAAGATCAGAAATTAAATTTTCGTCGCGAATAATATTGATCGCGGTTTTTGTCAGTTCTTTACGCTCTTCATTAATTTTTTTTAATAAAAATGTTTTCTCGGCCGCCTGCAGAGGATCTGTTTCAATAAGCGCACCCAGCGCAACTTCACTGCGACCAAGTCGACCTGCAGCGTTGATGACCGGACAAATAGAGAACCCGAGGTCCTGTTCAGAAAGAGTAGAGCCAAGCAGATCTTGCCTTCTTAGTAACTCGCGCAAACCCATTGGCAGTTCACTGCTGCCACTGCTCATGAGACGCAAACCTTCTGCCAGAATAATTCTATTATCATCCCAGAGTGGCATTAAATCTGCAACAAGTCCCAAAGCAGCAAATGACAGATAAGGCCTGACTCGTTCAGCTACTTTTTGCATGCCAAAATGTTTTAAGATCTTGTATTTATGACCGGCATGAAAATGACCAGCTGTTGAATTATCGAGTGAAGAAATAAATTTATCCAATTGATATATCTGTCGATTATTTCTTTTAAGCTGTTCCCAGCTTTCTGTTCCATTGATAGACTCACCGGGATTGTACCCATTGAAATCATAGATTCTTGAAACTTCCTGCTCATTGACTGTTTCGGGCAGCGGGACTCCGTTTTTATAATCTCGTATTATGTCACCTTCTATAACTCTGTGAATTCTGTCCATTTCTGGTGTAAACGAGTAGGTGAATGCCCTCGTGAATTGCCAGACCAGTGCAGTTGTACAATAATCTCGGGCAGAATCAGGAAACGTCAGTCGTTTGGGATTTACAAAGGCCCCTTCTGCATTGTACAATTTACCATTCTTATAAGTTGCAGTTTCTAAAGCAGGGTATTGCGAACTATCTTCGGGAATAAAATGGTGATCAAGAACAATAATTTTACAATTTGTTTTCTCGGAAATTTGAGCCAGGGTTTCACGATTCATACTGCCGCAATCGAGAGTAAATAATAAATCAGGTTTATGCTCTACAATACGTTCGACTACACTTTCTGCAATTCCGTACATGTCATCTTCACGAGGTACAAGTGAGACCAGATTTTCAGAAGGATACTCCACAGTCTGTTTTAAGAACAGATGCAGCAGTGAGGTAGAGCAGACCCCGTCTGCATCACGGTCTCCATAGATGACAATTTTTGTCTGCTGGCGATTATCATACGCTGTTTTCAGTTCACTTACAGCCCGGTACATATCTGGAATCTGAAATGGGGAACCAATTAAAAATTCATATGGAAAAAAATAGCGCAATGACTTATGTAACCAGAAATCAACGCCGAGTTCATTGACTTTTGCAGCATCAATTTCCTGCAAATAACGAAGTTGCGATTCAAGCCAGCTTTTATAAATAGATGAAGAGATTGAATCTTCTTTAATAAGATTCTCAAAGTAATGAAACATTTTATTTCATAATTGTCGCACCATTATGGCGCGCCCCGCGATCAATCTGAATTTCACGACATTCGATGTCTCCAGAAAGTATACCGCCCGATGAAATTGAGACACTGTCGGCTGAATGTATGTTTCCCTGGATTTTACCATGCAGTTCTATTTGACGTACATAAAAATCACCTTTCACAGACCCGCCCGATGAAACTTCAACCTTGCCGCTACCTCTGAGTACACCTTCAAAATTGCCTTTAATCAATAAGGTGTTGTCGAATTGTACTTCACCTTTGAATTCAATATCATCAGAAATAAGAGTTGGTTCCATAATTTTTCCTTGTTTGTTACTGCTTAAAGACGATTCCCGGTAAATTGAAAATTCAGGTCTTTTAGAATCTGGTTTTCTTTATCCCTGACTTTTGCGCTCCGCAATCTTTTTTTGGCCGCTTGTATAACCCGGGGGTCATCTGTGAGATTACCACCGTATTTGCCCACAAACAGGGTTTCAACTATTTTTTGAGCCGCTTCAGCAGCCTCTGCACCGGAAATTTCAATGCCGGGAAGCAGCTGCTCTCGAATGTAGGTTTCTGCCGAATATACTTTGATTTCCCAATCAAGCCGGTTTTTAAATTCAGTATGTTTATGCAGTTGCATTCGATAAGCTTCCCGGGAAAATATTCGTTCGAGCTGCATATATCTGAAGACTGAATTGGCGAGGCCCCGGGTACCCTGGGTTAATTCCAGTAAATCAGTATCTTTACGGTTGCGGGAGAGCTCCGTAATTCTTTTAATTTGTTCGGTAGAAACTGACTCATTGTCAGGCAGCAGAACCAGCCCTCTTTGCTCCCAATCGGAAGGTAGAGGTATCGGCTCATTTTCTTGAGTAAGCCGGCCTATTCTTAAAGCACGGTCTTCTGCCACTGCACGCTCAAAAAATTCATCGATGGCTTCTTGCGTTGATTTTTCATTGTCATGAAAAGCTGACAGTTTTTTCAGCAATTCATTTGGCTTCAACTTTTGAAAATCAAGCAGTTCAAATAATCTTGATTTATTTTCCATTGCAAGAATATCTGTCAAATAGCGGGTTCGTGAATTATTTTTTCGAGCAAGCTGCAACTCTAACAGTTTGTCCTGCAATTTTTCAGGGAAGGCAATCAGGGGCAAAGTCAGGTTTACGCCGGTTTTTTCCTGAGCTTGACCGGCTTTTTCAAGCTCTCTAAATGCTTCATCAAAATTGATCGAATCGGCAAGCAACCGGTTCCGTATATTCTGTAATCTGTTCGCAGAAAACTCTTCATCAGATTGCAAATACCGTACGGTGACGACATCTATTCCATTTTTGAAAATATCACTCCGCCATTTGATAAACAACAGATCTTTCAATATTTTATTTTTGAGATAAAGATTCTGGTACTCGGTAATAAAATCAGAATAATCAACCTGACCCATTTGATTCTTTAAAAAATCAGAGAATATATGAATCAGTGCATACTGGCGGATGACATCCTGCTCTTCTTCTACACTTGACGGCAATTTATTTGCATATAGAAGATAAATCTTGCGCGTTTGATCTGAGAATAATGAACCGTTTTGCCAGACGGCAAGTTTTTCATGCCCGCATCGCAGTAAAAAAATTGTAATTAAACAAAGTGATAAGAGAAATTTAATATTCAAGCGGTGGCAGATCTTTCAAAATATCAGCACGGGAAATTGTAGATGCCGGAGCTTTTTTTACAGGTTCCCTGACAGTTGTAGTTTCTGATTTTGCAGCGACAGCTTTACGGGAATTAGAATTAACATCGTTGAATTTAAAATTGGTAGTACGCATTGTAGAGGTGATAATGGTTCCGCCTTTCAAATCATCGAGATCATAACTCGGCCGTGCTTTCAGTTCTTTTTCATAGACATTTTGTTCTTCAACAAAATTCGGCGGCGGATTTTCAATCTTGAGCTCCATCAGTTTAACACGTTCGCCCAGCAGAGTGTTTACCTGGGCCTCGAGTGCAATTTTTACCGAGTCGCGGTACTGGCGATTAGACTGTAGATTGCTCATCATTTCTTGCAATTCTGAAATATCTCTGTTTATTTCTTCAATCCGTTTGAGTACGTGAACAAATTTAACCGCCATGATTGTAATTAAAAGATAAGCTCGCAAAGTCAATATTTTTTTATTGATAGATAGTTTGACTGTGCAACATTATGTTCCATTATTTTTCTCATTGATTTTTAATTCTAAAAAACCTACGGTCTCTCAAGCAGCATTGAACCGGCAATGCCACCATGAGCGCAGGCAGTAATCAGAACTGACTTATTTGCCGGGTCGGCATCAAAATCCATAATGGCATTGGCAACGAGTCGAACCCCGGTTGCGCCGAAAGGGTGCCCAATGGCTATTGAACCACCATGAGGGTTTATTTTCTTTTCGTCAAATTTTTTCTGCCAGTTGTAACCGGTACGTTTTTCAATTTCCATTAGGGCTGTGCCGGCGGTAGCTGCAAATGCTTCATGAATTTCAACAACATCTATGTCGTCCATTTTGATCTGCATATCTTCGAGCAATCCCAGGGTTGCCTCTGCCTGCCCGATGCCCATTAAATTCGGGTCAACCCCTTTCATTCGCCAGCCACTGAGCAAAGCTTCAACCTTCAGTCCCAGTTCTTTTGCTTTTTCAGGTGTACAGACCAGAACCCCTGCCGCACCGTCTGAACGCGGGCTCGCATTGAAAATTGATACCGTGGGACCATGACTCTTTTTTACATATTTTGAATATTTTTTCGGAAATTCATCCCACTTAGAATGCGGATTATCAAACAGCAGCATTGCACGGCCCATACGATCAGGATTTTCAACCAGACCTTTTCTTAAAAGTACTGCTTCGTCAGCTTTAATCGTTTCACCGTCACCGGTAGACACCTCAATCATGAATTTATCATATTTACCGGCTTCAGTTGCTTCAAGTGCACGTTTAAAACTTTCAAATGCAATTTTATCTGAGGTCTCGCGTGAAAGTTCATAATTCTGGGCTAGAATTTCTGCAGTTACCTGCATACCGAAGCTGGTTTCACCATCGCCAAGACCATCTTCTAATGTATCGCGAATTTCGACCCCATCTGGCAGATTATCGGGCAGGGCTTTTTTAAGTTTTTCCAGAGTTGAAGTTTTTTTATCAAGCCGGGCATTTTTCACCACAAACGGCATTGCAGTCTGGGATTCCTCACCAATGACTAGAAACAGCTCACCTTCATTTAAAGTAATTCGACGGGCGGCTTCTGCGACAGCTTCCATACCAGAGACACAATTTTGAGCGAGGGTAATCGCGGTTGTCTCATCTCGAAGACCAATCAGATTTGCAATAACACGGGCAGAGTTCGGCGCAGCTGAAAAACCTTCGCCTACAATGACTCCGTCAATTTTATTTTTATCAATGCCAGTAGTCTTTATGATATCTTCGGCAACCAGCTTTCCCAGATGATGGGCAGGGTATTTGCCAAGTGCTTTGCCTATCTGGGCAAACGGTGTTCTGCGCGCTGCACAGATTGCGACTTTATTTTTTAATTTCATAACTACCCCCGAAAATAGAATTCTTGAATAGTAGTCGAATTGATAACCTGATTCTTACTGTCAGGTGTATTTTTTTAATTTTCAAAAAATCATAACTTCTACATTCACAATGTCTTTAGGGTTAGATTAGAGTATATATAATATTAATTATATATATAACTCTCTACTAAGCTGTGGA
>JAGRNJ010000102.1 GCA_020440825.1 Leptospiraceae bacterium
GGGTCGAATCACCAATATAATCATAAGAACCGTAAAAATGCCGGTAGTTTACCAGCAGTGCTTCAGTTTTTTTATTTTCTTTTTCGTTGAGCATGGCATTGTGCAGAACTGGGATGGATGCTTCATGCAAGACCTCATCACCCTGAATATAAACACACCAGTCACTGTCTTCGTCAATAGCGGCATATGCTTTATCGGTTTCTAATGCCAATACTCTGCCGCCTTCCCGCAAAGAGTCATCCCAGACGGTATCGAGAATTTTTATTTTGTGGCCAGTTCTTTCGATGAGGTTCGCAACCTGATCCCGGGTATGGTCTTCACTGTTGCCCACTGCAACGATAATTTCATCACACAAAGGTGCAATAGATAAGATTGCTTCAATAAACGGATAATCAAATTTTTCACCGTTTCGAATAATGGTGAAACCAGATACTTTCATACGGCAAGCTTCAGAATTATCATACTGTGTCGGCGAAAAAATGCATAAAAAACTTGACGAGTAGAAACACGATTCCTGTATAGAAAATGAGAATGATTATCAAAATAGATCAATAAGGAGAAGACAATGAGTGAGATACAACTGGACAAAGAAGAAAAAATCAGAAATGAGCTGTCGTCACTGGCGAGCTCCCTTCAAACCCTGCAGCTGGCAACTGTGGACGAGAGCGGGCAGCCCTATGCCAGCTATGCACCATTCGTAAGAGAGGGGGACGAAGGTCTTGTGCTGTACGTTCATCTGAGTGAACTAGCGCGGCATTGCTCGAATTTGAATAATAACGGGAAGGTAAGCGCATTGCTGATTGAAGACGAATCCCAGTGTAAAACTGTATTTGCCCGAAAAAGAATTACCCTCGAAGGTAAAGCCGAAAAACTGAATAAGAATTCTGCAGAATGGGAAAGCGTTATGCAGCATTTTGAAGACCGGTTTGGAACCTTCTTTACCAAATCACTGCGCAATCTTGACGATTTTCATACCTTCCGTCTTGAATTTCAGGCAGGCACCCTGGTTCTCGGTTTCGGAGAAGCCTTTCGCCTTGAAGGGAAAAATCTGGGACAAATGGGCTGGCTCAAAGGCGAGCATGGTAAAGCGGGAACAGGACTGGCAAAAGTATGAGCAGCGGGACAGCAATAAACTTAGAAGCAGCCTTTCGTGCGGCGAAAGAGAAAAATCCACATGCGTATCCCCGTGCCATTGCTGCAGAACTTGGGGTGGGTGAGGTCGATATTCTACCGTTTGCTTCAGTGGGTAATGTGCGTAAGCTCAGCTGTGACTCTATGGGTTTATTGCAGTTGCTTACCCGCTGTGGAAAAATCAAAATGATGGTTCGAAATGATTTTGCAGTACTGGAAATGTTCGGCGAGGTTACGCTGGCAACCGGGAATGATCAATTTGAATTGCAATGGTCGAAAGGCGTTATAAAGATTTCTGCCAATTACCCCTGGCGAATATACCAGGTTGATCCCGGAATGCAAAAATCAAATGAACAATCGGATGCAGAAGGCAAAGTGTCTCTGCAATGGTATTCTGCCAGAGGTGATGCTTTTCTGAAAGTATTTATCCCGCTTGAGGTCTGGCAAACTGCACAAAATTTACATGGCTCGGGAGCAGGGCCTGCACAAAAAAATCCATCCACCGTGTTTGCCGAACAACCAGATATAGTGTTTTCAGAGGCTGTGCACGTTAAAGCTGCTCGTGAGATGCTTGATCAAGCGGGTTTAACCTACAAAAAAATTGGTCTATCTGTATTATTAAGAGAAGGGGAAGGTCGTGTCGCCGCTGAGATCTTACACTCTCCTGAAAAGATTGTCGATGCACGTGGCTGGTTCAATATTCTCGATGCTGATTTCAATCTGCATTTGAAAGAAGAAGAAATTGATTCAGCACTCTGTTTTGTAATCGATGAAAATAGAAAAGCAGTACGGGTGAAAAGCAAAGACCAGTATCTGGATGTTTTTCAAAAATGAAATATTGTATTGAGGAAGTGCAAAATGAATTTAAAAACTATTATATTTTTCACGCTGGCAATTACTCTATCCGGTTCATTATCGGCAGCAGAAAGACTCATTACTATTGGCGGCTGTGTAACAGAAAGCGTGTGTCAGTTAGGCAACTGCAGCGATATTGTCGCAGTAGACGTTACCAGTGAACTGCCGGGTGTACTGCCTGACAATCTCCCTAAGCTGGGCTACTTTACAAAACTTTCAGGCGAGGGTATTCTCTCATTCAAGCCAACCCGCATGATTGCGATTCAGGGCAGCGGGCCGGAGGCTGCAATTTCTCAGGTTCGAAACTCGAAAACCACTTCTGTGCATCTGGTGAATGACGGGTACACTCTAAAAGACTCCCTGCAGCGCATTCGGCAGGTTGGCGTAGCACTCGGTAAACGCCAGGCGGGAGAAAAGCTCGCCAGCGAAGTTGAGAAAAATGTTCGCTCTCTCTTTCAAGAGAAAAGAACGTCAGTGCGTATTCTGTTTATTTATGCAAGAGGGGCTCGCATGGTAATGACGGGTGGCAAGAATACTTCGGCGGATGAATATATTCGTTTGATCGGCGGCACGAATGTAATTTCGATAGAGGGCTTTAAACCGATTTCTGCAGAAGCCGTGATTTCTGCCAGACCCGATGTTATTCTGATTCCGGCGGGCAGTCTTTTTTCACTTGCGAAAGATAAAGAAACAGTTATGAAAAGTCTACTCGCCTTACCGGGAGTTGCCCAGACCCCGGCCGGTAAAAACAAAGCTGTGGTGACAATTGATGACTCTTTGCTGTGCGGCATGGGGCCACGCACGCCAGATGCAGTTCGAAAAGCTCGTACAGACATTGGTCAGTTAGTGAAATAATTCAATCGATATGGAAAATACACTGACACTCAAAAATCGAATTCCCAGAAAGCTCTGGATCTTGCCGGCGGTCATGAGCGTGGCAATCCCGTTTGCAATTTTTCCCGGGGCTAGCGAGGCCGGTTTGAAACTACTCACCGGCACCGCGCTTGATGAGAGTGCACGTTATATTTTATGGGAAATTCGGCTGCCGCGAATACTGTTCTCTGTTGTGGCAGGTATGATACTCGCGGTTTCAGGCGTTATTGCCCAGTCATTGTTCCGTAACCCGTTGGCCGAACCCGGTCTGGTCGGTATTTCAGCCGGTTCAATGACATTTGCGGTGTTTGGGATAATCGCGTCTCATCGATTGCTTGCAGGCGAACTGGTCTTGCCCGGCTGGCTTGCCGCTCTTATTGGGAATTCATTTGTCGCATTTGCATTCCTTGGCGGGCTCTTGACCAGCTGGCTTGTAATGGCCTTCGGTAAAACTGCACGAGGTTACAGCATGGTGCGTTTGCTGCTCTCGGGCATTGCCATCAATGCCTTCACGATGGCATTCACCGGTTTCATGATTTTTCTGGCAGATGACAGAGAATTAAGGGACATTACATTCTGGAGCCTCGGTAGTTTTGGGGCGGCAAACTGGAATTCATTTTCAATATTGGGAGTTAGTGGGCTAGCAGCGATGTTCGTTGCGTTTTATTTCCATAAAGAACTCGATCTGTTACTGTTAGGCGAGAAAGCAGCGAATGATTCTGGAATGAATGTTTCCCGGGTTCGTACAATACTTTTGATTCTGATTTCTTTAATACAGGGACTGGTTATCGCCTGGTCAGGTATGATTTCTTTTATTGCTCTCGTTGCACCGCATTTAGGCAGATTGTCTTTTTCTGCCAGCCATAGATTATTACTGGCATCGTCTGCCTTTTACGGCGGATTGCTGACCCTGTTTGCAGATACCCTCGCCAGATCATTGGCCGCACCGGCAGAACTCCCTTTGGGAATTCTGACCGGTTTAATCGGGGCGCCGTATTTTTTAATGCTGGTTAGAAGAGAGGTCAAATATGAGCATTAATATCACAGATCTGCACTTCAGCCGGGGTGAACGTTTTCAATTGCACGTTGATCGACTGGAAATACCGAAAAGAAAACTCACCGCAATCTTAGGGCCCAGTGGAGCAGGAAAATCGACTCTGCTTTCATTGATAACGGGTGAAGATCTTCCCTATACGGGAGAAATCAGGCTTCAGAATAAAGACATCCGCCAGCTTAGTGTATTGCAGGCAGCATGTATGCGCTCTGTGATGCGCTCTGAAGAACTGGCATGGCTGCCTCTCACCGTTGGCGAGGTCATTGAAACCGGTGCTTATGCAGCTGAGCAGAAAAAAAAATCACGCCAAATCAATTTTGAGCAAACCGGTTTTCAAATAAATAAATTGCTCAAACAGTTTGATCTAACTCATTTGTCAAAGGCTTCATTTGATACACTCTCATCTGGCCAGAAACAGAGAGTGCAGTTTGTTCGGGCTCTGCGACAAAGCAACGGTCAGGCATCATTTACTCTTCTGCTCGATGAACCGTTCTCTCACCAGGACCCGGGGCATGCTCTGCTTATGATACAGGCGCTCCAGCAATATAGAGAAGCCGGTGGCTGCTGTGCAATGGTACTGCATGATCTGAATCTCGCCGCGCAGGTCTGCAATCATTTTATTTTAATGAAAGAGGGTGAGGTTGTAGCAAGTGGCGATGCGAACCGGGTGATGATTCCTGAATTGCTCGAAGAAGTTTATGAAATTCCTTTTGAGGTACATGGCAGCGGACTGCTTCCTGTATATCAGATAAATTCTTCACCTGCGTCTATCAATAATAAAAAATTAAAATATGAGGTTGGTTATGTGTAAACATTTTTCAATACATAGAACAGTACTGCTTGCAGGAATAATTTTGTATGCGATGTCAGTGTCATCGTGTGCAGATACATTATTAACTTCTGAAGGCTTTGCCGGTATACCCCCGGAGGGAAGTTTACCACAGGCTCAAAAAATTACTGTAAACACAATTTCATTAGGTGTATTTGAAGTGCAGGCTAGAGCCACCTCGGCGACAGAGTGGCTGTACTTTGACTTTGAATCGGGGCAAATGGTTACCCCAACAGACCCTTTGACAGACAATAGCTGGGATATCGCACTGCAAAGGTTTAAAGTCAAGATCAATGGCGGAAACAGCGGGAATGGCGCAAATTCTCTTTTACCAATCATCGGGCAGAGTTTTGACAGTTTGACCGCAACCCCGACGACGTTCAGTGGAGCGATTACCGATCGCAGTGATGCAGGTGATGGTGACGATGCCTGTCGCCCGGCAGAAGGAACCCTGTATGCTTATCTTGACTCAACATTTACCGGCAATGGGTGCTGGTTTCGATATGAGAATACCCAGCTGATTGTTCGGGATGTTACCTATGTTCACAAAACCCACGGAAACCGCTATTATAAAGTTAGATTTTTCAATTATTACTCAAGTACGGGAACTTCGGGACACATAACGTTCCGTTTCAGCGAGGTCGGTGCTCTGTGAAAAGTCGAAAAAAAAAATATAGAATTGTCCTGGGTATTTTCGTGAATATTCTCATCGGCTCAGATATACTCAGTGGACTTGAGGTTCAGGAATTTCCCGACGTTCCGCTGCATTTGCAAAGCCAGAATGCAATTGTGATTTCTGCAATGCGCAACGCATCCCGTAAATCTGATTCTACTGCACCGGTCGAAGTTTTGACAAGAGACGACATTCGAGCCCGTGGGGCAAGAAATCTGGCCGATGTACTGAACAATGAAAATGGGTATACAATTACGAGAGGTTTTGCCGGTTCTAATTTACAGTTCCAGGGACTCGATGCAACCTACCTGCTAATTCTGAAAGATGGCGAGAGACTCAATGGGCGGGTAAACAATGTAATTGATTTGAGCAGGTTTTCTACTGAAACAATAGAACGCATTGAAATTATTAGAGGTTCTGCCTCGAGTCTGTATGGAGCCGATGCCATTGGCGGGGTCATCAATATCATTACCCGACCAGAAGGAAAAACTACACTCGAGGCCAACACCAGTGCAGGCACTCTAAACGACTATGAAGGAAATGCCGTACTGCAGTCTTCCCTTGGGAGTTTAATCTATAAGGTGGGGGGCGGATACCGAACCCAGGCACCATTCAAGCGAGACATAAATTCAGCAGCAACTACCGGACGCGGCTTTGATGATGCAAATATTCTTGCTTCACTCGAGTATCGCATCAATAGTTTTTGGTCTGCGTCTGTGCAGAGTGATTATCAGCAACGACGCCTCTATGGCGTAGACACCGGAGCAGGCAATGCGGTATTTGATCGTAGCGTACGAACCTGACAGAAACTTCACAATCTATTGTCTCTTTGCGACGTTTTGTGGCAGATGACAGCGAATTTAAAATTTCAGGAAATGTATCTCTTTTTAGAGATCAGTTTTTATATGACCAGCGAAACGATACATCGCTTGATGACTACCAGGATACCCGGGAAGTTTCAGGGCAGGTCAATGCATTTTATTCGACCCAGTTTTTCAGCAACCAGCGAGTAACATTAGGTACAGAAGCCTTTCAGGAGTCATTAACAACCCCGAGAGTGGGCAGTGAAAACCGGTTGCGACGAAGATATGCCGGCTATGCCCAGAATGATATCAGTATTCAAAAATTTATTGTGTCTCCTTCTGCTCGGTTTGATCATGATACCCAATTTGGGAATTTTACTTCTCCTCGACTGGGACTTAAATGGGCACAGGACAATGAGCTTATTGTTCGGGCCAGCGGCGGATACGGTTTTCGCTCGCCTTCTTTTCGGGAATTGTATTTATTTTTTGAAAACCCCGGTGCAGGGTATACGATCAATGGTAACCCCAATTTACGCCCTGAAATATCGAGAACGGCAAATGCAGGCGTTGAATGGAATCCGCTTGATAAGCTCAGTATCGATGTCAATACTTTCTATAATGACCTGTCAGATCTGATTCAAACTGCCACCGTACCTGGCAGCGGGGCTGCTACCCATTTTGAATTCCGAAATATCGCGAGAGCATATACAACCGGGGCAGATATCCGCGTTTCTCTCGCTCCCGTTCGTTTCTGGCGTTTTGATGTTGGGTACTCATTTCTTGAGGCCAGAGACGTAAGTGCAGGTCGTTTTCTTGAAGGCAGATCTCGCCACAGAGTGAATGCAGCGATAAATTTCAATACCCGAACTTTTCAGTTTTTTGTTCGCAGTGTCCTGACCGGAGAAAGACCATTTTATGCCGATGAAGTAACGAGAGTTGCAAATCTTGCTGCTCCGTTTGTTTCTGTTGATGCAAAAGCGGAGTGGTTTGTACTTAAAAATATCAGTATTTACCTTGGGGGAGACAATCTTACCAATGCAGGCAATGCTACCTTGAATCCCCTGCAGCCAATGAGAATCTATGCGGGGTTGCGGTACCAGGGGTAACTTTTTATTTAGTGTATAGATGATAATGAGAATCAATATAAAGAATAGTAAAAAAGTTAAAGGAGTGAAAAATGAAAAAAACAAAAAAAACAAAAATTAAGACGTTAATGATTGCAGGAATGGTAATCTCCATTCTGTCAGCTTGCCAAAACCAGGAAGAGGTAGCCACCGAGATCGCTGCCTGTACTTCAAATGCGCCTTCTGATACCTCTGCGGGTCTTGAACTTTGTAAATTGACCGGAGCGGTGAAGCATGTGAAGATTACAGGTATTCGTACCTCAGGAAATCATGGAAGCGCGCATATTGTGGTGGGATATGATAACTGGCCGGGCAGTGGACAAAATATAACTACTGGAGCAGGTCAGGCCAGAATATTGTGGTATAATGGAGCTTCTCCCGCACCGCCAGCTTCGTTAACGGTTGAAATAAATGAAGTCAGTAAGACCATCCCCAATACCGGGTTTACCACCCAGGATCAGACAATCTGTTTTGACATTTTGAGTGGCCCTGCATTGAGGTATTGGGTTAACGGGGTAAATTCTGTCGACTGTGCAAATGCATCGACTTTAACGGTTGGCAATGCGGTGGCAACGGTTACTGATTTTACGGGTGCTTCAGCAGACCTCGCCTCAAACGGAAAAATCTGGTTCTATAAAAGTGCATCCATTGCCGGTACCCCGAGTATTGAACTGAGCAATAGAAATAAAACGCAGTAAATGAGAGCAATGCAATATATCGGGAGGCCGAATGAGTAGCGAAAACCGCCGAAAAATTTCATCGATTCGTATCGCTAAAGATAGTGTCTATTTGACCTTGGGCAGTCGGGTGATAAGAATGGAGAAATCTACTTTCGTATCCTGGCTGCAGGAAAACAGCCGGGATGTTAAAAGAAGGAGCACCTGCAGTCTTTGAAACATATAATCAAAATCAGGAAATACCGCCGTTGCGGAATTCCACAATACTGCGGTTTTCCATAGCCGTTGCGAAATTCCATAATACTACGGTTTTCCGTAGCGGTTACGGAATTCCATAATACTACGGTTTTCCGTAGCGGTTGCGAAATTCCATAATACTGCGGTTTTCCGTAGCGGTTGCGAAATTCCATAATACTGCGGTTTTCCATAGCCGTTACGGAATTCCATAATACTGCGGTTTTCCATAGCCGTTACGGAATTCCATAATACTGCGGTCTTTCATAGCCGTTGCGAAATTCCATAATACTACGGTTTTCCGTAGCGGTTTATTCTCCCTGTCCCATTGAGTAGCCAGCTTCCCCGTCGAATGAGTAGAGATTTTCTGTCTTGATAATCTCGAAACCGGCATTCTGCAGGGCAATCATCAGGTGAGGGATGGTCGCCGGGTTTGCGGTGTTTTTGAGAATAAACCGGCATCGCCAATGATCTGTGCAGAATGTATCCGGAATTCCATTGGGATAGACTTTCACCCCCCGGTTGGTAATCATCTTCAAGTTCCATTCATCAGGAGATGCCTTAGTAAGTGCATTGCCTAAGATTTCAGGGTCCCGATTTCCAATGCTCCAGTCGAGAAAGATATCTACTCCTGTGAGTTCTTTTTGAGTGATTTCCTTTCCGGCCGGGTGTTCAGCAGCGTATTCAATTGATTTACTGACATCGGGTAAAATTACACTGTCATAGTTTTTTATCTCACAGTTATCGAGTCTTTCAATAACAGCCTGGGCAAATTCTTTGGTAGTAACTTTTTTCTGATCTTGTTCACCATTATAAATATCTGCAGTCCGAAATCCGTCTTCCAAGGCCTTATTCCATGCGCTTTCTATTTTGTGGGCCGTTGCAGATTGACCATGGTAGTGAAGCATCATGATGGCAGCGTGCAGCAATCCTGATGGGTTAGCGATACCAGATCCCGCAATATCGGGGGCAGAGCCGTGCACTGCCTCAAACATTGCAAACGAACTACCAAGATTCGCTGAGCCACAAAGTCCTACAGAACCTGAGATTTCAGCAGCGATGTCAGATAAGATATCACCATAGAGATTCGGCGCGACAATGACATCAAATCTGCCGGGGTCTTTTGCCAGTTTGGCTGCCCCGATATCAATGATCATGCTTTCTTTATCAACTTGCAGAAATTCAGTTCCGATTTCGGTAAATCTTCTTGAGAAAACCCCATCTGTCAGTTTCATGATATTGTCTTTGCACATTAAGGTCAGTTTTTTTCGATTACTTTGAGTGGTAAGGGCAAAGGCATAGTGTAATATTTTGTCTGTTCCGGGCCGGGTGATCAGTTTAAGACATTGTGTTACCTCTGCAGTCTGTCTGTGCTCTATACCTGCATAAGTATCTTCTTCGTTTTCCCTTACGATTACCAGATTCATTTCGGGTCCTGGAATCAGATGCGGATATGACTTTACTGGCCGAATATTGGCGAACAGACCGAACGATTTCCTGAGAGTGACATTCAGACTTTTAT
>JAGRNJ010000103.1 GCA_020440825.1 Leptospiraceae bacterium
CATCGGTGAATGTCCGGTTTGGGGCATAATTTGAACCTCAATATCGGGTTTAATTTTTTTCATAGTTTCGGTTGCCGAGACATCAATTACCCGGTCTGTATCGCCCCAGATTACAAGTACCGGAACTTTTACATTGGCAAACTTACTCTGCAGCAGATATCTCTCTTCGGAAATATCCTGAAAGATCTTCTCGTTGAACCCACGGTTTTGTACAGCTCGTGCTGCAAAATATTCTTTCAAGGGCCCGGGAATAAACGGTCTATTGACAAAGATAAAGTCCATCAGCCGATCAAAATCTTCAACATTGTTGACCAGCAGCGGATTCACCCCTGTTCTGGTAATTTTCTCCCGCTCTGACATTTGAGGCTCCTGAAAACCTGCGTTGTCAATCAGGGTAGCACTAAGTACCCGTTCTGGGAACGCTTCTGCCAGTAGACCAGAAATGCATCCCCCCATAGAATTGCCTGCTACATGAAATTTATCTACTTGAAGAGCATCGAGTAAAGCAATAATGCGAGGAACCTGCTTTGAATAGGCATAGTTCTCATCTGGCTTTCTCTGGTTTTCGCCGAAGCCAGGTAAATCGGGAGAGATGACCCGGTATTTTCCTGTGAGATATTTGGCAAATCTGGTGAAATTATCTTTGTCGCCGCCGAATCCGTGAATCAACAGAACAGTTTCACCCTGCCCGCCTTCAAGATACGGGGTTTGCCAGCCTGCGGCGTTGATACTCTTCAAGGTAAGCCCGGCGCTGCCCCGTTCGAGACGGGCCAGTATCGAAAACATGGTTCCGGGGAAAACAAAGTACAGTATCAGAAAACTGCCAATCAATATACCCAGAGTCACTAGAATTTTTTTAGGCATCTTTTTTGACATTTTTAGCTCCTGGAATTAGTTCTGAATTTGCCCACGCATGGGCAGTTGGCATTACAGGGAACTTTTTTGGTGGTTCGTTGAAATTGCCAGCTTAAAATAAATTTGCCCGCATCTCGAAATTCAAAAGCTCCCGCTTGAGATGCAAACCGCCTGCATAACCGGTTAAAGTACCATTGGCACCGATAACACGGTGACAGGGTACAACTATTGAAAAAGGATTTTTAGAATTGGCCATGCCAACAGCGCGGCAGGCTTTTTTATTGCCAATTCTGTTGGCAAGCTCGGAATAGGAAATTGTTTCTGCGTAGGGAATTTTCTTCAACTCAGTCCATACTGTATTTTGAAATTCTGTACCGTTCATTTTGAGCGGCAAGTCAAAAACCGTTAATTTTTGGTCAAAATATGCACTCAATTGTCTGATTGCCTCTTTAATAACTCTGTTTTGCCTGTTTTCTGTATTGTTAAATTCTGATAGATTGAATTCAGATAAATATATTTCAAGCAGATATTCTTCACTCGCCAAAAGTGTAATCTTGCCAATTTTTGTTTGCATTACACTGAAACAGCGATGGTCATCCGCCGTGATCTTAATTTTTTTTCTATCATCTCGCACAAAGGTTTGCCTTTGAGAAATATTGCCAGTTCTGTCGGCAGGCTCGGTCATGAAGCTAATGTAGAATTCTGGCTTTGTGTGTCAAGAAAGCCTTGAAAGATTTCCAGATTCTTTTTACAGTAAGCATTTTTGATACTACCCGACGATTGGCTGTAAAATCGCCAATTTTGTATTGATGCCCGACAAAAGTTGTTGACCACAGTCTGCTAAAACACTTGTTAAACCTGCGGAACACTTCTACGGGGTTGACACAGTTGCCAAAGTCGAGAGGTAGATACCTGCAGAATTTCAGGGAAAGACCATAGCCGTTCAAAAGTTTCTAAGGAATCTCTGAAAAAGTGCATCGAGGGACTTTTTCAGAGATTCCCTAATAATGAATAAAAGGAAAACTCAAAATGTTTGAAGAAATAATTAACTTCTGGTTTAATGAGCTAACTCCCCAGCAACGTTTTCAAAAAGATGAAAAATTTGACGATCTACTGTCTAAAAGATTTGGCAATCTTCTGCAAAGTGCAGCAATGTGTGAATTGTATGAGTGGAGGGACCACCCCCCCGGAAGACTGGCCGAAATCATCATCTTAGACCAATTCTCCCGCAATATTTACCGCGATCGTGCAGAGTCTTTTGCTCAAGATGCACTTGCGCTTGCACTGAGCCAGCAGGCCCATAAGCTTGAAGACGCGAAACATCTCACTGCAGATCAAACTGTGTTTCTATATATGCCGTACATGCATTCAGAATCAAAACTGATTCATGTTCAGGCAGAGAAAATATTTCAAAATGTCGGTGTCGAGTCTGTATATGAATACGAACTGAAACACAAAGCTATTATCGATAGATTTGGCAGGTATCCGCATCGCAATAAGATTTTAGGCCGCAGCTCAACAGACGAAGAAATTGAGTTTCTCAAAAGCCCCGGCTCTTCGTTTTAAACTTCAACACCGGTGATAAAAAATGCATGAACAGTTCTGGCATGAAAGGTGGGAAAAACGGCAGATTGGTTTTCATGAAGGGAAACCCAATGAACTGCTGGTAAAGTATTTATCAGCTTTGAATCTGAATAATAATGAGAGAATTTTTTGCCACTATGCGGCAAGACAGTTGATATTGCATGGTTGCTCTCTCAAGGTTATCGTATTGCCGGTGCAGAATTAAGCGAACTTGCCATTCAAGAGCTGTTTGAAGATCTGAAAATAAAGCCGCAGGTTACCAGTCTTGCGCAATTAAAGCATTACAGCGCCCCCAATCTCGATATTTTTGTCGGAAATATTTTTAATCTGTCAACCGAACAGTTGGGCAAGGTCGATGCCATTTATGACCGGGCTGCCCTGGTTGCCCTGCCCCCTGAAATGCGCACATTGTATACAGAGCATTTAGTCAAAATCACCAATTGTGCCCCACAACTGCTCATTGTATTTGAATACCCGCAAGGGTCAATGCAGGGACCCCCATTTTCGATTGCACAAGAAGAAATTGAAGCGCATTACAGCTTCCTTTATGATATGACTCTACTGAATTCAACGCAGAATTATCGCTCTTTAAGAGCGACAACGGGAGTTTCAGAAAATCTATGGCTCTTAAAAAAGAAAAACTGAACCTGCTATAGCTAATTTTAGCGGACTCATTTTTCAAAATCTGTAACATAATAGAGTTGAACAGAAGGACTTAATTTTATGCAAACAAAAACGATCTGGCTTCGATTTTTTCTGATCTTAGGAATCACAGCTCTGGCTATCTCAGCTAAGCATTCTACTAAAAATGCCGGCAGTGCCAGCGAATTAAAAGGCAAAATTTATAGTCTGGTTTTGTTCATCACTGACCAGCAGGATTCCTGGACCAAAGACGAAAAACTGTTGATGCTTGAGAAGCAGAACCAGGCTCAAGAATGGCTGGTTGAGCAGGCCAGGCGCTATAATGTCGATTTGAGCTTCGAATGTTCTGGGCAGTTTGGTTTTGAAGAAGATATTTCCTTAGATTTTGTTGAACGCGGTACCGCCTCGGGACGTGAATCTGTCGACTGGGTCTCTAAAATTCTATACAAATCTGGCTACCAGAGTACGCAAGATCTGGTAAAATGGGTAAAAGACAATACAGAATGTGATCAGATTCAGGTAATTATTTTCACAAAAGGAAAAGGCAATGGCTATGCTATGGCTTATGCCAATAACATGAGCCGGGAGAAATATTTCGTCGAAGGTACAATGCTATATGAAAAATACAATAACGGCAGCGACAAGCCGCCTGCTTCCATAGCCCATGAACTATTGCATTTATATGGTGCCTCAGATCTTTACAAGACTTTTCGGCAGAGCGCAGAAAAAGAAAAAATTGCCAGGCAAAAATACCCAAATTCCATTATGTTAAAAGTTTCCTACGATATCAACGAACTGGAAATTGATAATTTCACAGCGTGGGCGATAGGCTGGCATACAGAACACGAGCCTATCTTCGACTTCTTAGCTGCCGAATAAACCGGTTCTCTTTCACTCTTCAATCAGAAACAGAGATCTGAATATCTGTAAGAATTCAAAATTATCTGCAGGTCGGCAATCCACCGAATTGTTTATTGATTTCATGTGCGTTTAATCGTGCCGCTGCTGACGCATCAAATGGCGGAGTACTGCGCATATTGAAATTGCCTCCCGGGCCATAATGGCACACTAAAACCATAGACTTGCCCCCTGAGCACTGGGCATAAGCGCAGCCAAGCTCTATCGATTTATCCCACATTACTTGAGTGAAGTGACCAATCGCCCCTTTTTTACCCCGCAGCGGACAAATCACACCTTTTTCAGAATACTGAAAATCACGAATTTCAGTATACCAATTGTCGACTCCGTTCTGTGCATAATCTGCAGACATGGCAAACGGCGCTGATGACCCCCGCCAGTACAAATTTTCACCAATATAAGAAAAACCTGCTACATTTTTACGAAATGAATGCGATGAATGCTTCATCTTACAGCCATTCTTCTTTAATGTATTTGCCCATTTTTGTGCAAGTGTAGCCAGCCCGTCATTCCATTTCATGAGCGGAATACCGGCAATACCCCGGTAATAGTTGTGCCGCTCAAGCAAAGTACTCTCGATTTCATCTGTTTCGGCAGACAGGGCATAGGAAAAATTAGAAACCAGAAACATTGAGATTGTTATAAGGCGGATGAACTTCATTCGTAAGTGTCTAGATACTCTTGAAAGTTGCAATCAAAAAAATGCTTGTCTGTTGCCATGCGAACCGCATACTGTCGAATCTGAATCCACTCAGGAGGGATCAATGACCGTCAAAATATTGAGATTACTCACCACAGCTATTTTATTTACTGCTTTGTTCGCAGGCAGCGTATATGCCGAAAAAAACAAAGGGGATTATATCAATGACCTTACTTCTGGCAATGAAGCCGATGTAATTGCAGCTGCAAAATTCCTAGCCGATGAAAAACCAGAAGATGCAGTTGACCCAATGATCAATGCAATAAAAGCCCAGAAATCGAGCCGCTCAAAGATCGCAATTATTTCTGCATTGGGAGCATTCGATCAGAAAGGAAGACCAGCTTCTGGTCTGAAAGAAATCATTGAAACAGAAAAAGACAACACTGTAGTGTACTCTGCACTGCTGGCTGTTATGAACCTGAAAGATATTGAAAATGCAGATACTCTAAAAGCAATTGAATACTGTGAATCAAACAAGCAGGATGATCCGTTTGTTAGAGATATCACTGGCAGAATGAGAAAACTGATCCAGGGATAATGCAGACTTCACGGGGAGTAGAGCTCTTTGCAGTTCTGCTCTCTCTCTCGTTTCTTAGCGTTTCAATATCATCCATTCCCGCCGACTTCCGGTGGATGCCCGGCAAGGCAACCTATAAAACAAAACAAAAAGATTTTAAGATTTCAGGGTCCCTGACTCTGTCTGCCTCATGGCAGAATACCGGCCGCATGCTTTCAAATCTGGCTGCTTCTTCAGGAATGCAGGAAATCGCCTCTCCCGGTGTTCCCGGGTTTAACGGAAAACTGTTTAAGGCAACCCGGGAATCTTCTGCAACAAATCAAACCCCCTTAACCATGACCTGTGGCTGGGAGACCTTTACTCGGGACCAGATTAAAATTATACATGATTTCTGTTTTCAGGGGAGTCGTGAAAAACTCGCGCCACATCTGAGCGAAGTGCGCAAAACTCCGATTCAGCGGGAATTTGCCCTGCCCCTGACAATTGCAAAAAATCTCAAACTTCCGGTTGGTTTCATGAAAATCGGTGAAAACCAGGAACGCAGCTGGTATCTAGATACATCGGGACTGGTTGAACTCGAACACAGTTCTGAGACTGTCGGCCCGGTCAAGCGCAGTGCAAGCGGGGTCGGGGTCTACCTGCATTCAATGAAAAAAGTTCTGAAAAAGAATTATTCTTTGACTTTTGATTCAGCCTACCCTTCAGAAAATACTTTGCCTGATAAGGAACCGGTTTGCTGGTTTTTTAAAGGAGACGACCGCTCTGCCCTGCTCTGTTTGCGAGATATTGGCGTTGTGGAATTCCATAACAGACATTCTTTACTGGCAGTCTTTCCCAATCTCGATATTGATCATAATGCCCTGCGCCAGCAGATACTCTTGACCATGCAGAGCTGGCCATCTTCAACCGCAAACTGAGTTATGCCACCGTCCAGAAAATTTTCGAAAACCGAAATCGAACGCTACTCACGACAGATTTTACTCTATGGTCTAACTGCACAGGAAAGACTGGCTCATTGCAGGGTCGGGGTTATCGGGGCCGGAGGGATTGGCGCGGGAGCAATACCTGCACTCGCTGCCGCCGGGTTTGGCGAAATTCTGATTTTTGATGACGACCGGGTCGAAAATTCAAATCTTGGGCGGCAGACTTTATTTCGGGAGAACCAGAAGGGAGAGTCGAAAGCAGAGATTGCCTGCAATCGGGTACGCGAAATAAACCCTTATATTGAGTGCACTGCCCAGAAATATCGTATTACTCCCGAAAATATTCACGAATCGTTGCACAACTGCAGCCTGATTCTCGAGGGAAGTGATTCCATAGATACAAAATTTTTGATCTCTGATTTTTCTGTCAAAAACAACATCGCAGCGATTATCGGTGCCATTGGTCCCGAGCAGGGGCATATTTTTCCTATCTTGCCCTCTGCACAAGAACATCCATCCGCCTGTTACCGCTGCATCTTTGAAAACCCGCCCGAACCGGGAGAAATTCCTGACTGTGCAACAGCCGGGGTTCTCTCTGCCTTACCCGCGTTAATCGGGGCGCAGATGGCTTTTCTTGCTTCTTTACTGGTGATCGAACAGAAACTGCAGCCACTTCTATGGCTCATGCAAAAAGATGGCTGGCGAACAATTTCTCTGAGAAAAAACCCGGATTGCGGCTTCTGCTCAATCGGTTAAAGCGGTATCAAATCGCCTGCTTCAGAGGTATAGCCGCGAAAGAAGAGAGTATGCTTTTGTTCATGATTCCAGTGTATAAAACCCGAGCCGTCATCAAATTCGACGATCCAGCGGTCTTTTACAATTCCGTTGTGCAGCCCCACAAACTTCACCCACAAATTATATAGATCATTCAGGTCATTCTCGATCATTTCGAATTCATTTTCGGGCAGCATGACTCCCTGCATGATCTGGCTGCCTTTATCCAGTATCTGTTGGGTTTTTTCAGTCTGCTCAATGAGCATCGGTAGAAGCTGGCGAACTTCATGCACTGAGACCACATTTGCCATCGCCTATTCGTGCAGATAAATTCCCATGGTCAAATGATATTTTCTTGACGATTTCAAGGTTAACTATATAGTCAGTCATGATCAAGGGTCGCATTACATCTTTAATGACCTTTGGGATACTCACCCTGGGTATCCTGGTCTTGAGCTGCGGCCCTAACCCTTTTGGTACCCCTGAAGCATTAAACGACGGCTTCAGAATATTTTCTAATGATTTCCAAAACCAGTCAGACAACGGCATGGCAGCCGAACTTACCAAAGTAATTCGCTCGGCGAAGGTCACTCTCGATTGCTCTTTTGCCCGCATCACCCGTAGTGATATTGCGGATGCTATTATAGAACGTGCGGGCTCGGGCGTTGTTGTTCGGGTCGGTCTCGATTTTGACGAAGCCGATGGCGACACAACCGTACAGAGAATCATTGACTCGGCTTTGTTTTCAAGAGAATTTGACCTGACTAGACGCAGTAAGCTGCTGATTGGCAACAAAGGTGATGGCGCCACGCGATATAATTTTTGTGTGGCAGATGAACGTCGCATTTATTTTTCAACCGCCGCAGCTAGCGATACCGATATGAACCTGATTCCCAATGTTGCGATGATACTCTCAACAGAAGAGTTCGGAATCTCCCGTGAATTCACCAAAGAACTGAACATGATGAGCCAGGGCAGCTTTGGCAATTCTAAAGCCAAGCTCGACTTTGACACTAAATTCAATATTCTAAACCAGGTAATTGCTGTGCACTGGGGACCTCAGGAAAGCCCTCTGGATATTCTAGCTGCAGAGTTAACTGACGCGCGTAAATCCATCCGCATTTATACTACCCAGTTTCAGACCACGTCAACAAAATCTGAGCGGGATCTGCCATCTGTTCTGCAGCGACGTCTTGATCGAAATATTCCCATTGAAATAGTGGCCAGTTCCCAGGCATTGTTTGATACAGATACCAAACTGCTGAATTTTCTCAATACCTCTGTTCAGCTGCGTCAGTATTTTAACTCTCAAAACCGGGTCGGTTTGAACTTTGTTTTAATTGATGAAGGTACAACCGATGAACGGTTGATTGTGTTTGCCGGCGGTTTTCGTTCGCGCGCGAACAGTTCAGATGATGGCGTGCTGTTTATCATGAAAGGCAATCTCACAACCTCTTTCGGCCGGCAGGTATTTGAAATATTAAGATCCCAGTCGACCCAGATCAGTACCACCCCGACCAATATTGCAACCCCTAACCAGCGAGAGGTGGTTATCAATGAAATCGGCTGGATGGGCAGCATTGCAAATGATGCTTCTGCAGACGCAAATGATGAGTTCATTGAGCTGTATAACCGCAGCAGCTCGGCAATCAATTTGAGCGGCTGGAAATTCGCCTGCACTACTAACGGTACTTCAATCAATTCTCTGATCACCATACCGACGGGGGTAAGCATTCCGGCCCAGGGATATCTGGTACTGGCAAAATATGTCGACCGTGCAATACCCTCTGCCTCGGTAGCTTTAGATATTTCAATCACCAATTCAAGTCGGGAGTGTACATTGACCGATGGGGATGCGGTAGACAACGCGAGCGGTTTGTATAGTTCTGCTTCTTTTACCGGTACGATTGTCGATGTTGCCGGTGATAACTCTACTGCGTTCAGCTCTAACCCTGCATTCGGTTCGAGCAGTTCTTCGGTGAAAAGAAGCATGGAGCGGATTGACCCTGCAAGTTCAGGGGGCGTGCTCGCCAATTGGCGTTCAAACCCGTTTACAGCATCTGCGAATCCCTATATTGCCTCTCTCTACCGCAATGCTACTTTCGGTTCACCGGGGTTTCCCAACAACCCGGTGGTTACATCGGTTGAAATCAATCGCAGTCTGGTCTTTGGTACGAGCGCAGGTCATCCCAATGGAGTATTAAAAATTACAGTACAGGATTCATCTGCCAATCAAAATGCGGGGGCAATTGAAACTGTGCAGGTAAGAGCCACCTCTAACAGTGACTCTACAGGGGTTCTGCTCACCCTGACAGAAACCGCTGCCGTGACTGGAATTTTTACCAGCGTCGCAACTGGCACAAACCTGAATTTTACGACCGGTGCCTCAAGCGGCAACCAATTGCAGGTAAATTCAGGTGACACGATTACAGTAACATATCTGGCAAATTCAACCTCGTATACAGCTACTGCAAACTGGTTTGCACAGAACCTGGTTCTCAATGAAATCGGTAAAAACTGCAATGGGGACACCAGCAGTGATTATGTTGAAATTTATAATCCGAATGCTCAAGCTGTTACACTTACCAATGTAAGACTTTTACGAGATTCCGGTACCGGAAGCTCCATTTGTGATATAACTTCAGGAGACTGGACAACTTCTGTAAATTTAAGCGGGTCATTGTCGGCAACAGGTTATGCAATAATTGCCGGGGTAAACTATACTACCTCTTCAC
>JAGRNJ010000104.1 GCA_020440825.1 Leptospiraceae bacterium
TTTATGTAGGTATAGCTTTTGCACTCTCAATATTTAGTTATTCTCAAAATATGAGATATCAGAATGAAAAAATGAGATCTATAATAGTGATGCTTAGATTTATATCGTTAATACTGGGTGGCCTGTTTATTTTACTCACCAATGCTTTAACTACATCATCAGATAGTAATGAATCTGAATCATCAGGCGGTTTTGATGGTAAAATTCCTCTCGGTAGAACCGTTTCAAGATTATAAACTCCTATGCTGACACGCACAACTCGGTTTAAACGCTGCGGGCGGCGGGTCCCCAACCCCGCCGTCCTCGGTCGCAACCCTTAGAGTCAAACTAAGCGAAAAGGGGTCGCCAAGGAGAAATTTTCAGTTGCCGGCCTGAAAGGCCGGGTTTATTGTGTATGCGGGTTTGCGACACATTTGCCACCTTGGGCTGAACGCCCCGCGGCGGCAAACGTCGTCTAAACCGTGACGTTGTACGCAATACCGCGCCAAGAGGTAAGAAGTTAGAAAGACCGGGAGGTTATGTGATCGATCGCGCCCCCAAGAGCGCCCGGCGTCCATGCCGGTCGCGAACGGGGCATTTACACGACGAAATGGCTGGAGGCGTCTTCGCCGCGCAGACCCGAGTACGCGCGACGAGCGAAGCGAGTCTCCGTCTTCGGTGGCGCCACGGCACCGCAGTCGAACCTGGCGGTCATCGACCGACAGGCAAGCGCAGAGTGTAAATTTTGTTCTCTGCAGTGGAGTGGCTTAACCGGAATTTTACGGAAGACTTGTTTTGCCATGGCAGGCGAAACAAGGTTATGCAGAAATTGAGCGGCATTACCTGATCAGGTCTTCTGCCGTCAAATGATTGGCAGATTTGCCATGCTCAAATTTCAGTATCCCCAACTGTTCGTATTTTGGTCTGATACGATCAGATAAAAGGCCTATCTCTTTAAGGTTTGGCACCATGCGGGTAAAGAGCTGAGTTCTGAAATCTTGCATGATTTCGGATGTATCAACCATCTTCAACCACGCATTTCGGCTGATACCGTGTGCGAAATATTCTTCATAGATTTCCATAAATTGGAAGCGATTGCGCAGAAGTACGGATACTTCATAGGCCCAATCCTCCCGATCCCGACGTTTGCTCTCAGATATCTCTTTTGTGAAATAATCGCGCAATGCTACGACGCCGTAATGCACATGGCGAGCTTCATCGGCGATCACCAACTTCAACAGTTCTTTGAGTAAGGGTTCATGCGTGTGTTTATAGATCATGCCAAAAGCACCCAGCGCCAGGCCTTCAATCATAATCTGCATTCCCAGAAATTTTAGGTCCCAGTCTGAACCGGCTGTGATGGAACGCAAAATGACAAACAGGTTATCGTTCACATGGTACAATTTTTTCAATTTTGTAAGCAGATACTTTGAGAATACTTCGACATGACGGCCTTCATCGACTACCTGCGTTGAACCGTATAACTTGGCATCAAACCACGGCGTTGCTTCAACCGTTTCACCCGCGATGTACAGTGCACCCTGTTCGCCGTGCAGAAACTGTGAAAGCATCCAGCTGATCGTCGAATGGACAATTTCTTCACGCTTTGATTTATCTTTCGGATAAAATGACTCACCGAAACCCGGTACAAATTTTTCAGGAAAAATCGGTTTTTCCAGATTTGCTGTATCTACGTTGGCAGTCCAGGGCAGGTCTTCTGCATCCCATTGCGCTTTGTAGGCGCGGCGGTACAGTTTCTTAAATTCGGGATTGCCAGTATTTTCGTATGTCCAGTCGTAAAAGACTTCATGCCCGGATGCAATTTTAAGTGTATTACTTTTCCCCCCATTAAGTACATACCCTGCAACCGCCGACGGCATTAGGTCAAGCGCGACCCTCGGGTTGCGTCCGATCATGCCCCCGATCGCGCTTACATCATCTGCTAAACTCATAGATCCCTCCTGAATTTTTTAATTTTGTTGAATTGAGAACTTGCATATCATTGATTAAGCCGCGATAGATAGTGCAATCTGAACACCACCAAGATAGCGGCGACTGAGTGCCGAAAAGTACTTGGCTATGCGAGCTTTATCAGCCGCAATGCTGAGTTGTTTTTCAGCGGCAATTTGTGCCTGCTGGCACAGTAGGATATTGCAGAACAGGTAAGCAAAGGCGGTAACCACGTCAATTGCGAGCGCTTCTTTTCCTGCCCGATCTTTATATACTGGTACTAATCGTATGAATTGATCAAAATCTGACTCGAGTTGTTTGCGGTTGTCGGCTTCGGGTAGTTTGCCAATTTCTGCGCTGATGTATTCGTACAAAATCCCCCCGAGCCGACTACCTTCGACAATGGCCCCAATCGCGGCGACTGCCTGCAACTGTGTTGTGCCTTCGTAAATTGTGGTAATGCGGGCATCGCGGTAGATGCGCGCAATATCAAACTCTTCGGTATAGCCGGAACCTCCGAAAATTTGTAGCGCATGGTACGCCACTGTATTGGCTGATTCTGAATTAAACAGTTTCGCCGTGGGGGTGAGCAACTTTGCCAGTTTATCGAGCCTGATAATCTCCGGCCGCTTACGAATCGCTCGTTCAGCCTCACCTTCGCGGACGAGTTTTTTAACTAACCCATCATAGTGATCCACAACCTCGCAGGCACGATACGCCAATGCTCGCATCGCGTGGACATAGGCTTCGTTGTCGTCGAGAATGCGCTTCACCGGCGGCAAGTTTTCAATGGTATTGCCAAATTGGACGCGCTCGGCGGCATATTTCTTACCTTCTTCGTATGCGGCTTGGGCGATGCCGACCGACTGAACCGCGATGCCCATGCGGGCACCGTTCATCATTTGGATCGCATATTTGACGAGACCTAAGCCTTCTTCACCGATGAGCTGCGCTTTGCTTTTTTCAAAAACAATCTCGCAAGTTGGGGAAGTATGCAAACCCATCTTTTCTTCGATTCGGGTGACTTCGATTTCATCGCTGTGCACCAGAAAGAAGGATAAGCCCTTTGCGCCGGGACCGGCACTGCGCGCCAGAGTCAGTATCATACTGGGGCGCTCGTTTAAGCCGCAGGCATGGGTAATAAACCGCTTTGTCCCTGTAAGAGTCCAATTACCATCATTGTCTTTTACAGCCTTCGTTGTGACGCGCGACAGATCACTACCGTAATTGGGCTCGGTCAATGCCATGGCACCACACACCTCGCCAGCCGCCATTTTCGGAACCCAGGTCTTAATCATATTTTCGTCACCGAAACGCTCTATCACTTCGGCCAGATTAAAGCAACTGGCACTGATTCCGAAGGCGACGTCGGCGCGGCTCAGCATTTCAAAAACTGCGCTCGAACCGGTCAAGTTCATTTGCAGACCACCGTTCTGGCGTGATATGTTGGTACCGAGCATGCCGGATTTTACTATCAGATCGACAATGCGCTGTGTATCGGGCGGAAAATTGACTTTTCCGCTGACCAAATGGATGCCATGCTTTTCCATCGCGCGCGCAGAAGGTGAAATTTCTTCACCACAAATTTTGCCGATCTGTGACCAAACGGCGGCATACCCCTCAAGACATTCAGCCGTGCTCGCAGGGGCAAACTCCAGTAGCTTGTTGCCATTTTGCTTGAATGCGGCTGCATCAACAAAGCCCTGCTCTTGCAGCGGGATCAAAGTTTCCCAATCAACAAAATGTTCAATATTAAATCGTAAATCCGCATTGTCTTCAAAGTAATTGCCCTTGATCATTTTTGAACCTTATGGCACTCGTAGCGTTGTGTCATGCCTTGCCCGCTTCAAGAATTTGCGATACCGAATGACCATTTTGCCGCATTTTATTGAACGACGCAAATTTTGAAAAACGCTGGTGCGACTGAATCAGAAGCGCTTCGGGAATGCGGATAAAGACTGCCGTCGCAGAAGTATACAGTTTACCCTCGGCGTCAAATATCTGCCCTACGGTATAAATCCGTCTGGTATCGATGCGTTCTGTTTTACCGGCGCAATAGAATGTCTGGTTGAGGGGGATGGATTTTCTGAGCGAGACGTTGATATTTGCCGCGAGTACGGGATAGCCGTTGCACCAAGCCGCACCGCCCATGGCTTCGTCGAGAATCGCTGAAGTAAAGCCGCCGTGGACGTGATCGGGCGGGCCTTCGGCGTTATCGCCCATGCGCATTTCCATCAGCAGCATGCCGGTGGCTTCGTGAAAATATTGCCTGCTTTCAATCAAGTCGGTCGAGTGGGACATGAAGCGCGATATGGCATCAGGAATATGTGTCGATTCCGCAATGCATGCCGAAATATCCTGAATATCAAATAAGGTTTTCATTTCTCCGGCCTCAGCGAGGCGCGGGCTGTAGTTCTTGCTTTTTTCATATTTTAGTATGTGCTAAATTAAAACATGGCGTCAACAAATTTCCCCCCTTCTGGCGCCTGCAAAAAACGCCAGCCCATACCCCTTCATCTTGACGAATCTTAAAGAACTTGCCTGCGGATAAATAATCACGACCTTGCCGCATAATTCATGGTGCGAGATAAAAAAGGAACGCTGCCGACCGCGCCCAAAAAGAGGGTATGGAACAGAACAGCCAAGACCCGTATGAAAATCTTAAACGGCGCGGCCGTGGCTTTTTCCGCCCGCGGTTACTATGGCACAAGCCTCGTCGAGCTCAGCAAGCGAACAGGCGCCGAACAGGCCAGCATCTACTACCACTTTCAAAGCAAAGAAAACCTCTTCAAGAAATGCCTGATTTATACGCATTTAATGGTCATCAGGGGCCTCAGGCGCGATTTGAACCGCACTGAAGGGCTCAGGGAAGAGCTGGTGTCGATATTTAATACCCTGGCGAATTATTCAGATGTCTATCCGGAGAGGATCGCCCTAATATTCCAACTTGTATATTCGGCCCCTAAGACCATAGCGGCATTCTACACGAGAAAATATGGCGGTAATTTCCGATCACTGATAGAAGCTGCATTCGATCGAAATCCGCCGAAAAGCAGGAGGGGGGTAAAGCAATCCTTGATGATTGACATGCTCTACAGCTTTATCCTAAGTCTTTCAGCGCCGGCCGTACGCAATGACAGGCGACTGATGGCGCCCCGTGCCGTGGATTTTATTCTACAAGACAAAATTCATCCAAATTAGAGTATTTAATAAATTATTGACTGACCGAATCGAATGCCATAGGTGCCCCTATGGTTCAGCTGCGACAGGTAAATGAGCAAACCAACACGGAAATATTGCTTGGCTTTCAGCACACGGTCGGCCGTCACTGCGGCTCCACTTCGCTACAAGACGTCGTCAACTATGGCGGTTGGCCGCTCAGCGAAGCGGCCTGTTTTGGGCTCGCTTCTGGCATGGCGCACTATTATAAATCCGCGTCTGCCGAAATTCCGCTTGGCATTTTTATGGGGCGATGCCGTGACCTCGAAAACAATTTCTTAAAAAATTGTGAAATTGACTTCGAGCGAATCGAGTTTAAGACTTTCACAGATTTAGAAGCGCATATTCAGCAGAAAATCCAAGCGGGTGTTCCTGTACTCTTGCAAGGCGATGTCGCCGGGTTGCCCTATTATAAATCACCCATGCATTTTCCCGGGCATAAGTTCGTCGTTTGTGGTTACAATGATAGAAAATACACCATTGCAGATACCGCGTTTGCTGAACTACAGGTCGTCTCGGCGCAAGATCTTGATAAATGTACAGCCTATTCAAATGCGATGTGGGCTGGAGCGTATACGGCTTACGATCTCGGGACATTACCCGAGTTGACGGTCGACCTTGGTGCAAAAGCAGTCTCACGCGCTATTTATCAGCAAATCCGTGAGTTGTCTTCTTCAGGTGAGGCTTTTTTTCTTTCGTGGCATCGTGCTCATGAAGCGTGGTTAAGCAGCTCTGATTTCAACTCCCAGGCAGACGACAAAGATTTCGCCCTGGGCGGCCGTTTTTTTTATCAGGTGATAGAAAAACGCGGCACGGGGGGCGGGGCGTTCAGGGGGATTTATCTCGATTTTGTGAATGAACTCGTAAATGATCGGGTTTTTCCCTTTCCTGTTTTGCAGAAAATTTTCAGCTCGCAGGGGCGAGCGCTGGAATTACTGGCAGATTTGCAGAGGTCGGTTCGCTTGAGCCGCGAGAGGCTTTCCAAGATTGCAGATTTCTATAAGATGTTGGCTTTCAGGAAAATTACGCGCGGCGACGCAAAGACTCAGATCCGCAGGCAGCTAAAGAATCTCTGGCATTTTGAGCGAAGTACAAACGACATTCTCTGTTTGCTGGCGACGGAGTTTGTGCCTGATTTTCAGATTTCGGGTGAAATATTCAAGATTACACAACGGAGGATTTTATGAAAAAATTAGAAAAGATTGCACATGCCGGCAGGACAAAGCTTACGGTACGGAAGCTAAAACTCGAATACCCTAACGGCGTGCCGCGGCATTGGCTGAAACAAAGCGGCTTGTTGACACATGTAATGAACTCGCTAAGCCTTATGTTTCCCGAAGGTGAACGCTTTTTTATCCGGAGCGTCAATCGTTTCGCCAGCCAAACGCACGACGAAACGCTGCGCGAAGCCATTAAAGATTTTGCAGGTCAGGAAACACAGCACGGTAAGCAACACGAAAAATTCAATACCTTTTTGAAGCAGCATGGTTACGAGTATGAGCGGTTCATTGCAGGCGTGGAAAATTTTGTTTTTGAGGAGTTCGAACCTTTTATGACTGAAAAGGTATGGGATAAAATAGGTCTTTCAGTCACCGCTGCGGCGGAGCATATGACGGCCACGTGGGCTGCCCATTTTCTTAAGAATCGTGCGGCGCTGGCCGACGTACCGGAAGAAATCCGTGCCTTATTTCTCTGGCATGCGGTCGAAGAAATTGAGCACAAAGATGTGGCATTCGACCTGCTCCAGGATGTAGACGACAGTTATTTCACCCGCATGGTTGGCCTCGGCTTTATTGCCGTCGGCGTACCGCTGTTAATCGGAATTATTGCAACTCATTTCATTAAGCAGGATGCAACGCTTACCAGGGTCGATTTAATAAAGGATATACCAAAATTATTCTTCGAAAAAGAAAGTCTTGGGCGGATGTTTGTGGCGTCGTGCGTCCAATACTTGAAGCCGGATTTTCATCCGCGCGATATCAAGGATGAACACCTCATCCATGACTATCTTCAACGGAAAGGCGCCTGATATGAATGGATCATTTTTTGGCCAAAGGGTGCTTCAGTAGTGTTCGGTAGAAAGTAAAAATATCGCTGTTTGACCCGTGTCCGAAATTTATTGGGAATTGCAAAACAACCAATAAAACGGGGGATCAAACGCGATGGGACATCAAAATACAAGCTTTTCACAACTGCAACGACAATTCGACCGACATGAGTTCGGCGCACTGGCGCAAAAACACTTCAAGGCAAATTCCGGGCGGCGCCTGACCCACTGGGGGCATTTTTCGTTTTGGATGTTTGCTCTTTTGACCAAGGCTAAGTCGCTGCGGTTTGCTGTGGAGCAATTGAATGCAATGCCTGAAAAACTTTACCATATGGGTTTTAAATCGGTCAAACTGAGCACAATTTCGGAAGCAAATTCGAAGCGATCTTACGAATTCTATCGATCATTATTTTTTGTGATTTTTTATCGGTTGAAAAAATCGCTGCCACGAACAGTGCAAAAAGCAATTCGTGTTTTGGATTCAACAACGATTACTTTTAGCGACACCCGCTTTAAGTGGGCAAAATTCCGTTCTTCTAAAAAAGGCATCAAAGTGCATGTGCTATTCGATCAGCAGAACGAGATTCCACGAAATCTGAAAATCACAAATGCGAATAGATCCGATGTAAAGTTGGCGCACCAATTTTCGTTTCTGAAGGGAATCATTTGCGTTTTTGATCGCGCCTATACAGACTTCAAATTATGGCGAAAAATCCACGAAAATAAGGCTTTTTTTGTGATTCGGGCCAAAACAAATCTGCTTCTGACGACACTGAAATCCGAAATCATACATGATGTTCCCGGCGTTTTAGAAAAGCAAACAGTAGCGTTGTTGGGTGATGTAAAAGGTGAGTTCGGTGAGCATCTGTTTTTATTTCGCCTTGTGGATATTAAAACCCAAAAGGAAATCAAAGTAATTACCAACAACCCGAAACTCTCTGCCGAGGAAGTTTCTGATATTTATCGTAAGCGCTGGAGTATTGAAATTTTCTTCAAGTGGCTGAAACAAAATATCCAGGTGAAACGCATGTATGGAATATCCGAAAACGCCGTGAAACTTCAGATTTGGCTTGCAATGATTCTTTATATCTTACTCTGGCAAATGCACCATGTAACTGTCCGCACCAAGACAAAATTTACCGAATTTCTCCGAGCGTTCCAAGCCCGTATTGTCTTATCCATTCAACCAAGAAAGCCCGTCGTCGGCCAATCGCCGCCGAAAACCAACCCCCAGCAAGCCAGATTCGAATTTTCTGCCGAACCCTAATGACTCACTGCTGCTATCTTATTTCTTATTCCCCGAACATCATCATTAGGAGTTTTATTATTAAGTGCACATATGGGCGGTGCGATCGCCACACACATGGAACATGGCGAAATGTATTTGCCGCAAGCAATTATTTTGTTGCTGGTTTGGGGTGCTAACTATTTGCGCAATCCAGAAATGCTAGATTCCTTCACAAAACAGTAATCTAGGAATAATTTTATGCTAAAAATCGGTGATCTTATTCATGACTTTACGGCACCAGATCAACTCGGCAAGCCCATGACGCTTACGAATTTGCTGCAAGGTGGCCCGGTCGTAATCTTTTTCTATCCCCGTGCTATGACTGCGGGCTGTACCGCGCAGAGTTGCCATTTTCGGGATTTAGCACAAGACTTTCACGCAGTGGGTGCGTCAATAGTCGGCATCAGTAGCGACAGCGTCGAGCGGCAGGCAACGTTCGATCAAAAGCACAGATTCGGATTCCCTTTACTCTCTGATCCCGACCGAATAATCGCAAAACAATTCGGGGTAAAACGCCTTGGGCCATTATTTAACCGGCGTGCTACGTTTGTCATCGGTAAAGATAGTCGGGTAATACAGGTGATTGCAAGTGAGCTCAGTATGAGTAAACACGCGGATGTCGCGATTGAAACGCTTAGGCATCTGCCTAAAAGCACTTGAGCTCTGCCTGCAACTTACGGGAACCCACACCGTCAACTCATGCCACCGCTTGTGGGCGCACAAGCGGTGGCCCGCCTCCGCCCTCGTGGCTCCGGCGGGAAATGGGGCGCGAGAAGACCAAGAAGCAAAGCCGAAGAGGCGCGGTACTGCGTACAACAAAATTTACCCGCTGCGCTCGCTGCGGTGCCGTGGCTCCTCGCGTGCTCGGGTCTGCGCGGCAAAGATCGCGGACGGCGCGCAAGCGGGACGCTTGCTTTTGCGCGCCGCCGCGAGCCGCTCCGACCACATTGATGGTGCTTAGTATGTGGCTTTTCAAGTAAGCCCGGCTTTATTGCGTGGCGCACCATCAACGTCGGGTAAATTCCACGTTGTCGGCCATTCTTGCCCTTCCCGAACGCGCGAAAGAGGTTTGCAATGGTAACGCCTTGTGACCAGGCGAACGCTCCCACAAAGATTTAGGCGCGAAGAGGTTTTGCCG
>JAGRNJ010000105.1 GCA_020440825.1 Leptospiraceae bacterium
GACAAAACCTATCGCTGGAGTAGTCTGCCGTTTGAATTGTTCCGTTTAGTGACAGACCCGAAGGCATTGGGAAAAATTGCTATTGATGGCTTTATCGACTATGCACGAACAGATTTTCATCCCAATGATATCAGTGCAAACCCTGACGCGCTTCAATATCTTGAGAAAATGGCATCCTGAGTTTGTTGAATCTGCACAGGTTTTTTCATTAAGCCAGCAGCGAAAAGATCGATAAGAATCGAATTTGCTGTCTGGCTTTATTGCCAGTAACTTTCGATAAAAAATGGTTGCCATCTCAAAGTTGTTGTATGATTTACCATTATGAATTGCATGTATTTTGAGTTAACTGCAAATCTGCAGCACGAACATTGCATTCAGACCTGCCAGAACTGTTGCCCGTAAGGGCAAATAGAAAAGCTGCGGGATGTCCCGCAAAAAAATTTCAAATACTTCAAGATTCAAAAAAAAACAACAAAAAAAGGATGTAAAAATGTCAAAAGTAAATCTCCATACATTAGGCCTGCACGCCGGCCAGACAGTAGACCCGGCAACCAATTCACGAGCGGTTCCCATTTATCAGACAACTTCGTATGTCTTCAATGATACGGACCATGCAGCAAATCTGTTCGGTCTTAAAGAGTTTGGGAATATCTATACCCGTATCATGAACCCGACCACTGATGTGTTCGAAAAACGGGTTGCAGCGATAGAAGGTGGGGTTGCGGCACTGGCTGTTTC
Organism: Leptospiraceae bacterium; assembly: GCA_020440825.1. Classification (GTDB taxonomy): domain Bacteria; phylum Spirochaetota; class Leptospiria; order Turneriellales; family Turneriellaceae; genus JAGRNJ01. The sequence goes on from JAGRNJ010000105.1 coordinate 739, forward strand.
TTCTGGCCAGGCGGCAGAAACAATGGCGATCTTGAACTGCACCCAGGTAGGCGATGAAATTGTAGCGGCAAATAATCTGTACGGAGGGACCTACCAGCTGTTCCATTACACTTTGCCCAAACTGGGTAGAACAGTGAAGTTTGTCGAATCAGGCAAGCCAGAAGCTTTCAAAGCAGCAATTACCGATAAAACCCGGGCAATCTATGCCGAGACAATCGGCAATCCCAAGCTTGATGTGCCTGATTTTGAAGCAATTTCAAAAATTGCCAAAGAAGCCGGTATTCCGTTTATCGTCGACAATACAGTCGGGGTAGGTCTGGTACGTCCTATTGAGCACGGGGCCGACATTGTGGTGGCTTCTGCTACAAAATATATTGGCGGGCATGGAACTTCGATTGGCGGGGTCATAATTGATGCAGGTACACAGAATTGGGGCAACGGAAAATTTCCGGAATACACCGAAGGTGATCCGTCTTATCATGGCTTAAAATTCTGGGATGTATTCGGCAAGTTTGAGCCCTTCGGTGGGGTAAACATTGCCTTTATTATTCGTGCACGTGTGATCTGGCTGCGCGATTTGGGTATGGCATTGTCTCCGTTCAATGCATTCCAGTTGCTGCAGGGTCTTGAAACTCTGGGTTTAAGAGTACAAAGACATTCAGAAAATGCCATGGAAGTTGCCAAATTTCTGAAAAGCCACCCCAAGGTCAGCTGGGTAAATTATCCAGGATTCCCAGATTCTGAGCATCATGCCAATGCAAAAAAATATCTTGGCAATAACTTCGGCGGCCTGATTGGTTTTGGCATCAAAGGAGGGCTCGAAGCAGGTAAAAAATTCATCAATTCAGTGAAACTGCTTTCTCACCTTGCCAATATTGGCGATGCCAAATCACTGGTAATTCACCCTGCCTCGACCACTCACTCGCAGCTGACTGAGCAGGAGCAGAAAGACACCGGGGTCACTGCAGATTACATTCGACTGTCAATTGGCCTTGAAGACGTTGAAGATATCAAGGCTGATCTTGATGCAGCCTTGAATGCTTAAAGATACCTTTGAAAAGCCACTTTTTAGAAAAGTGGCTTTTTCCTGTACTCTGTGTCACTAGGGCTCTGGACTTTGGCCAAAAGTTACCGACACTCGCTGCTTCCCGCCTTTATTTTCCTGCGCCCAAACTACAAATTTTCTGTAAATTCATTGACATGCCGAATGCACCTTCTTTTTTAAAAATTCGAATTACGTTTCTGGGAGGAACCTTAGGCTAAAGTGCAATTACAGAAAAAAATATCTAATCTGGGCATTGTCGAACCCCGTATATTTTCATTCGGAAACAATCGTGATACTGACAGCCTCATGTTAGAAAACGGCGAAGTCTTATTCCCGGTAGAAATTGCCTATGAAACCTATGGAACCCTGAATCAAGATCGATCGAACGCAATTTTAATTACACACGCATTTTCAGGCGACGCACATGCAGCCGGTTATCACACGGGCGATTCGAAGCCAGGCTGGTGGGATAACATGATTGGCCCGGGCAAGGCGTTCGATACAGAAAAATATTTTATTATATGTTCTAATGTGCTGGGCGGATGTATGGGTTCTACCGGGCCTGCTTCAATAAACCCGGCCACCGGAAAACGCTATGGCCTCACGTTTCCTCAGATGACGATTGGCGATATGGTCAACGCCCAGGCGAGGCTTATTGAATATCTGGGAATTGAAAAACTGCTCAGTGTGGCAGGCGGGTCAATGGGCGGTATGCAGGTTTTACAATGGATGGCTGCCTATCCCAACCGTATTCACTCGGCAATACCGATCGCAACCACCAGTCGACACTCTCCCCAGCAGATTGCCTTTAATGAAGTTGGGCGTCAGGCAATCATGGCCGACCCATCGTGGGATAATGGTGACTATTATGAACATGAGCCCCCGGCGCGGGGCTTGTCTGTTGCGAGAATGGTTGGTCACATCACGTATATGAGTGATATCTCAATGGGTGACAAATTTGGTCGTCGGCGAAATAAAACCGGCAATGCAGAGACAAAATTTACCCCGGTCTTTGAAGTTGAAGGCTATTTGAAATACCGGGGCGACAGTTTTGTACATCGTTTTGACCCTAATTCATATTTGTATATCACCAAAGCGATGGATCTGTTTGACCTGGCCGGAGAGAAAATGTTACCTGAGATTTTGCGCGGTATCGAAGTGAAGGTGCTTGTCTTGTCTTATAAATCAGACTGGCTGTACCCGACATACCAGTCTCAGGAACTGGTGCGGGCCTGTAAAATCGCCGGGGTCGAGACAACCTATGTAGAGGTTGATTCAACATATGGTCATGATGCATTTTTACTCGAAACAGATCGACAGAGTGTTCTTATTTCTCATTTTCTGGCCACAGTAACCAGTGATTTACTGGAAGAAGACGAATAGCCGATGAATAAAGAACTCAGCAGCAGTGAGATGATCTCGAGCATGAATTCATCGTCTTTTGATTACCTGTTAATCGAGAAAATGATTCCGCATAAGGCAAGTGTACTTGATTTAGGCTGTGGTGATGGCTCGCTGCTCGCATTGTTGCAACGGGAAAAGAAAATTCGCGAGCAGGGCATTGAAATTGACAAGACCCAGGTGTATGCCTGTGTTGAGAAGGGGTTGAATGTATTTTTAGGAGACCTTGACTCAGGGCTTGAAGACTATACAGATGCTACTTTTGACTTTGTGATTATGCATCACTCGGTGCAGGAACTCAGAAACCCGGGACGGGTATTAAACGAAGCGTTTCGAGTCGGGAAAAAGGTCATTGTCAGTTTTCCGAATTTCGCTCACATCAACAATCGCTTTCAGATCTTTTTCAAAGGCAGAACTCCGCAGTCAAAGTCTTTACCATACCCCTGGTATGACAGCCCGAATCTTCATTTTTTATCGATCAATGATTTTCAAGATTATTGCAAAGCCCGAAAAATTAAAATTTTGCAACAGTATAATCTCAAGCAAAATAAACTGATACGAGTATTGCCGAATCTGCTGGCCGAGAGTGTAATTTTTTTACTGGAACCCGAGGGTGCCTAGTGAACGTTGGACATTTATGAGATATATTTACCTGTATTTGATCTTGGCAATCTTTTCGGCAAACTGCCGGGGTATGGGAGAGTCTCCCCGCCGGGCGGCTGCAGAATTCGATCTGCAGGGACACCGCGGGGCGAGGGGTCTGGCACCTGAGAATACCTGGCCTGCCTTCGAAAAAGCACTGGAATATAAAATGACCACTCTGGAGCTTGATACTGTTTTGACGAAAGACGGGGTACAGGTAGTACACCATGATGCAGAGACAAACCCGGCAATATGCCTGCAGCAAGATTCCTCACCCATAGAGAAAAAGAAGATTTCAGAAATTACCTGGGCAGAACTTTCTACCTTAGATTGTGGCAGTTTATTGAATCCCAAGTTTCCGCAGCAGAAACTGCACCCGGGAATTGGTTTGCTCACGTTACCTCAGTTCTTTGAAAAATTCCGGGAATATGAAAAAAAGCACCCCCATGCCCAAAACGTACAGTTCAACATTGAAACGAAATTCTATTCTGACGACCAGGCCAGCCCCGAAGAAATGCAGAGGTTTGCTGAAATAGCGTCACAAAATTTTGCAGATTCGGGTTATGCGAAGCGCATCACAGTGCAATCTTTTGTGATCGATGTTCTGCCTCTGGTCAAGGCCAGATTACCGCAAGTGCGTACATCCGCCCTGTTTGCCCCAAGCCGGTATACAGGTCTGAAGATGTACCTGGGATTCGGAGTAACCGAACGCACAGAGATTCTTGAACGCGCAGAAAAAGTTAACGCAGATATTATTTCACCTTATTTTTTATTTTCAACTGCCGACTTTAACCGTATGGCACATGCAAAAGGTTTTCTGGTCATTCCCTGGACAGTCAATGATGAAGAAGAAATGCGTTTGCAGATCAAGGCTGGTGTCGATGGTCTTATCAGTGATTACCCCGATCGGTTGCGTAAAGTTGCCGATGAGCAATTGTGATTAGAATAACAATATGAGCAGTTTATACTTGCCCGTGCGATCTTTCTCTCAGAACTGGAAATAACTCATGCGTACTGATTTTTCTTATTCAATCATTGGTGCTTTTATTTTTTTAAGCCTTATCTTAACCGGGTCAGGTTTCGGCAATGCAGACAAGACGAAGTTCCTGCTTGCCCAGGCCAAGAAACCCGAGCGCATTAAGGTTGTTCCGAAAGAAAAAACCTATCGGGTAGACTTTCGTGACCAGGAAATTCAGGACTTTCTAAAAGCCATGTCGGCCATTATCGGAAAAAATATTGTTACCGACGAACGTGTCAAAGGTAAAATTACTGTTATCTCTCCCAAACGCATTCCCGTATCAATGGCCTATGCTTATATGACCAGTGTATTGGCGGTTCGGGGTTTTGGCATCGTCGAAGAAAATGAAGATTTGATTCGGGTAGTGCCGATCAAAGATGCGTTGGCAGGTGCACAGGTAATTCATCTGGGGCGTGAACCCTTACCTGAAGAAGAGCTGGTAGTCGATGCACCCAGTACCCATGTAGTACCTCTATTGGGCAGTAAGCCAAGCCGGCTGGCGCCGATTTTAAAACGCCTAACCTCTGCCAATACTGAAATTGTAGATTTTGATGAAGCTGAAATGATCATCATCACGGGAAACTCACTCGAGGTGAACCGGCTTGTCAAGATTACCAGTCTTATCGATGGGGAACCCGGTGAAGAACCAGAAACCCCGGATTCCACCGGCGAGTCGATTGGCAATGTGCATGTTTTTCGTCTTGAGTATATGCAGTCTGAAAATATTGAAGCGACGTTGAAAAAAATTCAGATACCTGCAGACACCGGGCTGACCCGCAACACTGCAGCTTCAGGTCAACCCGCGAACACCAACCCGACTGCTGTGCCTAAAAAACCTCTCGATGTAGTGGCTCATAAAGAATCAAATTCTCTGGTCTTCATTGGCAATCAGGAAGAATTTGAACTGGTAAAGGGGTTATTAAAACGGATGGATATTCCCCGCGATCAGGTTCTGCTCGAAGTACTGATTGTCGAGATAACTGCCGATGATTCCAATTCTTTCGGTATAGACTGGATCGCAGGCCGCGGAGGCAGTACGCAGTTCAATTCTGGTCTGGTCGCAGAATCAGGTCTGGTGGATACCAATTCAAATTCTGTCGATGTTACAGGCATAAATGCATTGCTCGGTTTCTCACTTGCAGTCATTGATAATTCTGCGACAGATATTGCAGCTCTGCTCAATGCAAACCTGAAGCGGGATAATTTCGCAGTAATCTCAGCACCCCAGGTCTTGACTCTCGATAATCAGGAAGCAGAGATCAACGTTGGGCAAGATGTACCGGTCATTACCGGGGCTCGTACCGACCAGCTGAGCAATGTGATTCAGCAGTTCGAGTACCGTCCGGTTGGGGTGAAGCTCAAGTTTACCCCGCAAATCAGTAAAAATCAGAAGATTACCTTAAACCTTTTTCAGGAAGTCAAATCTGTAATCGGTGGCACGGGTGACGCAACCAGCAACCCGACTTTTTCGAAACGCGATCTGAAAACTGTAGTAAGAGTAGACAATATGCAGACGATTGTCATCGGCGGATTGATTTCTACCGACAGAACAAAAAACGTTCGAAAAATTCCTGTTCTGGGTGAAATACCTCTGCTCGGTTATCTGTTCAAACGCAGCAGTTCAATTATGCGTAAGACCAACTTGCTTGTATTTATTACCCCCCATATTCTCACCAGAAAGAAAATTGCAGATAAAGTTACCGATGATCTGAAGAAAAGCCAGAATAAGGAGTACCTGCAACACAACAGGAGCCTGCGGTGATATGCCTGTAAAATCATTTGCCGACACCCTGATTGAATCTGGAATTCTCGATCCCGAAGAGCATAAAAAAAACCATGAGCAGATCAAGCGCTCACCTTACAAACTCGCCCAGTTTTTGATTAAGAAGGGCAGTCTCGGTGAAGATGAGGCTTTGCGACTGCTGGGCAATCACCTGGGGCTTGACTACGTTGACCGCCTGGAGCCCAAAAATATAGAAGAAATCATCGGCAAAGTACCGGTACGCTTTGTTCAAAAGTATCGCATGGCCCCTTATTTTAAGGAAGATAACCTGATCAGAGTTGCGATGACCGACCCTACCCAGTTGCATCCTCTGGATGAATTTCGACAGATTTTTCTTGATGCAAATGTGCAGCTGGTTCTGGCCAGAGAATCTGAAATTCTGCGCATTATTCATAATCATTTTGAGAAAGAAGAACGGGATGCGGTTGCCAATGAACTGACGGATGCCAATGGTCTCGAATTTCTGGATGAGATTCAAGATCTGCATGATTCCATGGACCTCGCCAACCAGGCGCCCATTATTCGTATGGTGAACATGATCTTGTCGAATGCGGTCAATGAACGTGCCTCTGACATTCATATTGAGCCGCAGGAAAAAGAGATGACTGTGCGATACCGAATTGACGGGGTCTTGCACAAGGTACTTTCACCGCCGCGCAGTATACAAAACGGAATCATCTCTCGTATTAAAATTATGGCGAATATGAATATTGCTGAAAACCGTCTGCCTCAAGATGGTCGAATTAAAATTCGGTTCAGTGGTAAAGAAATTGATGTGCGGGTTTCGAGCTTGCCTGCACAGTTTGGTGAGAGACTGGTGATGCGTCTTCTCAATAAGACCGATGTACGCTATGAACTGGATTCTATTGGTTTTTCGAGTGAAATGCTGACCCAGTTTCGTAAGCTGATCTCTCAACCTAACGGAATCATGCTGATCACAGGACCAACCGGTTCGGGAAAAACAACCACTCTGTATGCATCTCTGACCGAATTGAATGATGAATCACGAAATATTATTACCGTAGAAGATCCTGTTGAGTATCAGATGGATGGCATAAGCCAGGTGCAGGCGAGATCAAAAATCGGCTTCACCTTTGCCGAAGGTTTGCGATCGATCTTGCGACAAGACCCCGATATCATCATGGTGGGAGAAATACGGGATGAAGAAACTGCCCGGGTTGCAATACAATCTGCGCTTACCGGTCACTTTGTCTTTTCAACCCTGCATACCAATGACGCTCCGTCGGCTGTAACCCGTCTGCTTGATATGGGTATTGAGCCTTATCTGATTGCCTCAACCTGCCGGGGCTTTATGGCGCAAAGGTTGCTTAGAAAACTGTGTGTACATTGTCGCAAGCCAGGCACGATTTCAGGCCGTGAACTGAAAAGTCTGGGCCTCATAAACGAAGACCCTGATGCAAAACCGGCCCGCGGCAAAACCCGCACCTCAAATAAGTCTGTGGCAATAAAGCCCTCCGCCAAGTTCAAAATTTTTGAACCTGTCGGTTGTAAAGAATGCATGGGTTCGGGGTATCGTGGTCGAAGTGGTATTTACGAGATGCTGGTGGTCGATAACAATATTCGCAATACTATAATTGAAAATCCCTCGCTCGATAAATTGCGAGAGGCTGCGATAAAAACCGGTATGCAGACACTGAGAGTTTCGGCTTTGCATAAAGTGCTTGCCGGAGAAACATCTATGGAAGAGGCAATGCGGGTTACCTGATGCCGATTTTTCAATACGAAGCATTTACCACAGACGGGGTAAGGGTTGAAGGTGTTATTGAAGCACCAAACAGCCAGGCAGCCCAGAAAAAACTGAAATCACAATCTCTGTATGTTCGCACACTGAAAGAAGATTCAGTAAAACGCGATCGTGAGTTATTTCCTTTTCTCAGTAAACTGCTCTATCGAATCAGTAGAAAAGAAATTGGAATTTTTGCCAGACAATTGGGAACATTGCTCGGGGCGGGCATTGCAATTGACGATGCACTCGAAAGTATTCGCGAACAGACAGAAAACCCAACGTTAAAAAAAGTTGTGATTCAGATGAAAACCTCTATCACCGAAGGCAAGAGCCTTTCCCAGGCACTCGGTGAGCACACTGATATTTTTCCCCCTGTTTATGAAAATATGGTGAAAGTGGGCGAGGCAACCGGTGGTTATGAAATTACCTTAAACCGTCTGGCAGAGCTTGAAGAAAAAAATGAAGAATTAAAAAGCAAGGCGATCACTGCCCTTATTTACCCCGGCATAATGTTTTTTTTATCTGTGTTTGTTGTGGTCTTTTTATTGACTTCAGTGGTGCCTCAGATTGAGATGATCTTTACTTCTTTTCAGGGAGAATTGCCGCTGCCGACCAGAATTGTCCTGGGGGTTTCGAATATTGTACAGAACTTCTGGGCGGTGGCCCTTGTTGGCTTTATGGCTGCAATTTATTTTCTCTTGCGCTATAGAGCAACAGAAGCAGGCAAGATGAAGACCGACACCATTATTCTGCAAATTCCTTTTTTTGGCAACCTGCAGAGAAAAATTCAGGTGGGCAGATTTTCACGCAATCTGGGTACGTTATTAGAATCAAATGTAGGATTACTGGGTGCACTTGAAATTGTTTCAGGTACCGTGGGCAATGC
>JAGRNJ010000106.1 GCA_020440825.1 Leptospiraceae bacterium
TACCGTAAGTCTTCACTGTATAGAAGATTCTGTGACTTGCAATTTCAAAAGCCGGGCCGCAGAGGTTAGTATCAGAATCGCATTTACAGTTCAATATGTAGGTACTGATTTTTTTGGCTTTCAGCTGCAAAAATCAGAACGAACTGTTCAAGCAGAACTTGAAAAAGCACTCGCCCTGGTTCTGAGGGAACGCGTGCGAATATATTGCTCTGGCCGAACAGATACAGGAGTACATGCATTGGCCCAGGTAGTTCATCTTGAGACAACAAACCATGATATTGAACTGCACAGGCTAATCTATTCATTGAATGCAGTAATGCCAAATGATGTCTCAATTATACATGGTCAGTTTGTAGAAGCAGATTTTCACGCCAGGTTTTCCTGTCTGGGCAGAGAATATATCTATAAAATTGTAAATGCTCCGTACCGTATGGCAGATGAGTTCGGTTCGAGTTATTGGGTTAGACAAAAATTAGATATTGAAGCCATGAGAAAGGCTGTTGAACCCCTGATTGGAGAATTTGATTTTGCTGCTTTTACTCCCAGTATTCATGTTCGTGCAAATGAAATTACGATTAGAAGAATTGATGATATAAAAATCTTACAAATAGGTACCCATGTGTATTTTCATTTTTGTGGATCTGGATTCCTGCACAATATGATTAGAATTTTGACAGGTACCCTGATTGAAGTTGGTACCGGGCGCGCGGAACCCGGGAAACTTAAAAAAGCCCTGGAAAGTAAACAGAGAACCGAAGCTGGCATTACAATACCTCCACAGGGACTTTATTTTGCGTATGCAAAATACAAAACCTATCAAACCCCGGCAGAACTTATTCCCTTGCGAGAAATTTTATTGAACAGAGTTTACTGAAAAACAGGATGTTTTTCTGGTGCAGATGTGCTCAATTTCTCTGAATAAGTTCATCGAGGAACTTGTTCAGAGGTTACCCAAAAAATAGTAGAAAAAAGCTGCAATTATTCCAGTCAAAATTCGCTTTACCCCTTTATAAAGATGTAGAGGCATGGTATTTTCCGGAGGGAACTTATGGCAAACGATCCATTTCAATCAATTAAAGAACTATTGGAGTCTGGCAAAACATTCATAGAAGAAAAAAAAGGGCAATGGGACCATATTCAATGGGATACACTGCTCTCTGATTTGCAGACCAAAGGTGCAAACCTGACAGATGAAGCCAAGCACCGATTCGGGGAAGCCCTGGAAGGCTTAAAAGGCATATATGGCGAAGTCAATAAAACAGAAGAGGTCGCAAAGGTACTGGGCAGTGTAAAAGACCAGACCCTAAAATTTGTGCAAGCACATAAAGACGGATGGGATCATGTTGCCTGGGAACAGTTTCTGGCCGAGATTCAGCAAAGCGGGGTTAACCTCACTGAATCGACCAAAGCTTATCTTGGTAATCTTGTAGAAGCCGTGCGAAGACTTTATGCGGCTAAAAACGATCAACCCTGATTCAAACGGGCGTTAATTTCCCTCTGGCACCAGCAGAGGGGTTTTCCCATCTGTAATGATGATCTTGGTATTCGGTGAATTCGCTAATTCTTTGAATGCCTCGATTGACCTCCATTGCAGCACATTTTTGGCCATACCCTGCGATATAATCTTTTGAGAATCGCGGATACCCTGGGCCTCGACAATTTTTCGTTTCGCTTCCATTTCTTCTTTTGCAAGTACAAACTGCATTCTCTGCGCATCTTGTTCTGCCTGCAGCTTTTCTTCAATAGAGCGAGCCAGTCCCGCAGGCAGGCTTATACTTTTCAACATTACACTTTCAATTTCAAATCCTCGTTGTGCAAGACTCTGGTTCATAAGGTCACGAATCTCATTGCCAATATTTGTTCTTTGAGAGCTGTGCATTTCTTTTGCCAGATGACGAGATGTAATATCAGCTGCCGCAGATCGAAACGATGTTATGATGATCGTATTTTCATATTCCTCACCAATATTCTGGAGAATAGAAATGACGGCTTCAGGCTTAACCTTATAAAGAATTGATATGTCTGCTTGTATCGTGGTACCTTCTCTTGAGGGAAGACTCAATTGAACCTCTCTGTTGACAGTTCTAGTCGGTACAGTAACCAGAGTGGTAAACAACGGATTATACCAGACTAAACCGGGCTTCAAGATTTCATCATCTAATTTGCCAAAAGTCTTCGTTACCCCCCGCTCATCTGGTTGTACCGTTGCACAATTTATAATGGAAAACAGCAGCGAAATCATTAACGAAATGAAAAGACCCCTATTGCATTTTTTAAGTTGAATCATGATTTTCCCCCTTCGTTATGATTATACGCTTTTGTCTAACGTACAGACCTGAAAAATCTAAAAAAAACATTTTTATTTTGACGATTTTCTGACAATAAAGAGATTGCCGACCTGTCTTAAGTTCATTTTTTGCAACCAATATCAGTTACAGTCGTCTAACTAAAGGTAGACAAAACCAAAATAGTTTTGTAGACTGTAATTGCGAAGAGGGAATATGTTAAAATACAAAGCAGATCTATTTTCACTTTTATACATGGTGATTTCTACTTCATTGCTCATTATACAATGGAGCCTGCCAGAGTTTAACCCATTTTTATTTGCTGCTTCTTTACTGATGGCATGTACTTCATTTGTTATCGCCCACAATCATAACCATCTACCTATGTGGAAATGGGATTTTCTCAATAAACTAACCGATTACTGGCTGACAATTTTTTACGGATTTCCACCTTACGTATGGGTTCCGACACACAATTTAAATCACCATAAATATACTAACCGGGATGGTGATTATACTATTACTTACCGAATTTCAGAAAAAAATAATTTCTTCACAATGCTGAGCTTCCCAATTGTAAGCGCAGTATTTCAACAGAAACCAACCTCTGATTATCTGAAATATCAATGGAAAAACAACAAGGGATTATTTTTCTATTGCATTTCACAATATGCATTCCTTATCGTTTTTCTGGCAGGGGCGTTCTATCTCGACTGGAAAAAAGCACTGTTGTATATTGTTATTCCGCAACAGTTTTCAGTACAATTTGTACTCATTATCAATTACATTCAACATGTTCATTGTGATGAAGAGTCAAAATACAACCACTCCAGAAACTTTCTGGGCTGGGGTAATAAATTCCTGTTAAACAATGGTTTGCACACAGCGCATCACGAGAACATGGGAATGCACTGGAGCGAATTGCCAAAAGCTCACGCAGCAATTGCACATAAAATTGATCCAAGTCTCAATGAACCGAGTTTACCATGGTATTTGTTCAGAGTATATATTCTGGGAGCATTTATTCCTAAATTCAGAACCAAATCAATGAGACTCGAACGCTTGCAGAAATCTGAAGCAATGTAAATTTAACAATAGTAAAAATCAGAGACCAGTTTACTAAAGCATTAAAACACTCAGACGTCAATTTGAGAAATAAATGGTAGAAATTTTCCATTTTTTCGTGAAATGCCATATTTGATTGACAGGGGCAATCCGCCTGTTAACTTAAATAGTTCTGCTCTCAAGTCATCTTCATTGTGCAGAGGCTTTGACGACACACTATCGAGAACAATATCAAAACTATAGTCAGCTTTTTGAGTAACCTGGTGTGAGAGAATCGGATAATTTCTAAAAAGTCGAGAAAAATCAATTGAATTTATTTTCTGATCGCGTTTGTCTTTGAAAACTACAACGGCCCGGCCTGAAATTTCAAAAAGAGAGATTCCTGAATAGCCGCACGCACAATTTTCAAATGTGTATGCTGCGGAATCTTTCGTATTATAGCGTAACAAAGGTACAAACTCATTCAAGCCCCCTGAGATCAGAATTGTGCCTCGATGTTTGCCATCTGGTATTACCGGACGGTTTTGTGAATCAACAATTTCAATATAACTTTTCGGGTGCACTGCATGCATCTTTTCAAAGTGAAGCGGACAGTTGACAGCAATGATTCCGGTTTCACTGCTGGAATAGATGTTAACTATATTATTTTGAAAGAATTCTTGCAGGCGATTTTTTGACTGCGAAGATAACTCTAATGCAGTTGAAAGTATTATCTGCGGTTTAAAACTTAAACCTCTTCTCATGTATTCTTCAAAAGCGAACGGATCACCGGTGAACGCGATTGGGCTGCAAAAATGTAAATACTTTTCTATATCTTCGATAGCTTTCCAATCTGATAAATTCAAATTTATTTTTGCGAATGCTGCCCCATTAAATTCTGAGTGTAAGGTTGCATAAGTCATTGTACTCTGCTGAAAACAAAGCTGAACTGCAGCAGTATCGAAGTTACTGAAGTTCTTAACTATTCCATAGCGGGACATTATATTTCTCATAATTATATTATAAGACGCTACCCCGACAGGACTGAATGGAACATAGAGAACCTGACCTGTAGTACCGCTGCTGGAATTAAAAACTAGTCTATTGAGGTTGAGATTTTCGGGAATAATCTCGGACATATGGTTTTGCAGGTGATGGCGTTCCATTCTTTCAATTTTTTGCCAATCATGTTTGAGATGCAGACTGCTTACTTTCTGGTGAATATATTTTGATGAATACATCCATGAACGCACTCTGTCAATAAGGTGATCATCAGGATTCTGTTTCGATCCCACTGATTGTCTAACTATTTTATTGAGATTTTCAAGTTCGGGAAGATCTTCAGCCTGAAGACGATCCCCACAATATGAGTTGTAGATCGGGGCATTTTTATGTTCATACAATTCTTTCAGTCTGGGCAGCCACTCGCTTTTAAACAGACGTGAAAATTTTTGAGGGCTTCTGTAGTCAGTTACTCTCGATTCCATTTTGAAGCCATTTCTTCTGCTTCTCTTTTCTTACGCAGCTCTTCATTTCGACGCTGTATTTCCTGTGATTCTTTCAAGAGTCGCATTCTTTCAACTGAATCGAGGGCTTTCAAACGGTCTCCCGCTACTGATGCCGACTCTCCGACCGGCAAAATCGAGAGTGCCTGAATGCACAGTCTTGCCAATTCTTCGCGTCTATCCTGGTCGTTGAAGAACACTGAAGCAGGCATCAGAGTAGAAAGTTTTTGCAATGTCTTAATGAGAAATATTTTAACAGGACTCACTGATTCTAAAACTCCTGAAAAGCCAGGATAATTGAGAGAATACGTTGCCATTGCAACAAAAGCAAGATAGTTTTTATTTTTTTCATTAGCCGGCAACAGAAACGGATTTTGATTATTGTTCAGCCAATCAATTTCGAGATTTTCTTGTCCCGTAAGGAACTCGAGAGTGTCTTGTACCAATGCATCTACATTCAAACCAAAACTGGCTGGTTTCGCGTCTATCATCATTCGCGGTTCCTGAAAAAAAAGATCTGGCATATTAGAAATATACCGAATGAAATCAACAAGCATAATCTGACTCTCTGAATTATTTTGCATTTTTTTTCCTGCTTTGAATTTGATCTTCTGCATAGGTTAATCGGGCAAAATCCCGCGCAAATTTCACAAGACTGGCAAGATCATTTACTCGAAAAATATTCCATCCCTGTTGTTTCGCCCTCACCAGAACAGGGTAATTGTCTATTTCACTATACAGATTTAACACCATCGTACCCGCCCCTGCTTGAGAAAGTACTGCTTCTGAAATATCCCAGCCTGAAAATCCTGAAGGTGAATTCAAGAACATAGTATCAATGCCGTCATCTGAAATCAGAAGCACATGAGTTCCGCCCGGCTCAGCTATTTTTCTTTGACGAGGATTCCTGGGTTCTATATAAGTTTCTTCTAAAACCGTCAAAGGGAATGCTGTTCCTCCGCCGAAGAATCCTGTTAAAACTTTGAAGATTTTTTTTTCTTCCCGGGTAAATTCATCCGTCATGAGCACCTGATTCGGACCGCTCCACAAAACTGCCTGCACCCTGGCTCCCGCCCGCAGAGCTGAAAGTGAAATAATTGCACCGGCCAAAGCAAGATAAGAAACCTGGTATCTCGGATTCGGCATAGAGCCCGAACAATCAATATACAGGTCGAGATTGGGGGCAGAGAATTCTGGTTCAGGGCCGGGTTGTTCCCCATAGGTTCTCTCGAGCAAGGTGTACCCGGGAATCAAGTAAGGTGAACGACTCGCGCTCTCAATCCATGAAACTCTGTCAAGAGCGGTACCACTGTCCCAAACATCCAAGCCCTCGGGTAACGGCTCTGTCGATGATGGTCTTTTTTTAACAGGATATGGTATCAAATGCGGTAAACTGAGTTCCCGGTAATAAGATGCATAAAGATCATCATCAGAAATTTTTACTCCCATTGCATTCAAAATAGAGTTCAACTCTGATGGACTGCGAGTATTGCCGCCGCCAGAAGCAATAGATTGATTTATTTTTTCAAGACCATCTTTTTTATTTTTATTATTTGAGATTGTCGGGTTGAGTTCAGGGTCCATGGACGGATGCACTATATCTTCGTCAGAAATACCGACGCTGGCGAAACCGCCAGGAAAGCCTTCTCCTTGAGCGGCATTTTCCAGATCAGATAAAATTGCGATCTGGCTTTGACCGTCAGACTCTTGATCGGCCAGTATGTAGGGAACCAGCAACATTGCAAATTTTCCTGCACCTCTTACCCAGTCTGAACCAGCATAGTTGCGAATAAGACGGCTGCCGAGAATTGCGTCGGCTTCTTGAGTCTCGACTGATTTTGAACTGTCCACATTTTCGGTTAAGGTCCCGGTCGGTAAAGACCACAACAGTTCATAAATGCGCATATAAACATTCCAGAGAGGGCTTTTGCTTTTACCAAGCCGGATATAGATGTCGGACATACGCAAATTATTTTGTCTCTGCAGTCGGTCATTGATTAAGAGATCAGTGTACAGGTTACCGATCAGTGAAATATGATTTGGCACATTACCTTTTACTGCAGCCTGTATCAAAGCCGTCATTTGACCAAAATCGAGCATATTGCCGGGAAAGGCAACATGATGGCCAATTTCGTGAGAGAGAATTTCCAGGATAAAGTCTTCAAGGCCATGCTTTACAACTTTTTCAAGGTCTATCATTACGCGCGACTCTTTCAGACGTATTGCAGCAAAACTCTGGCTTAAACCCGCCGCCTTGGCCGATTTCGAATCAAAATAATAATCTGCTGGAGTTAGCCGCACATACTCGCTCCATATTTTGAGAGCATCATGCCAGAGCAGATCGTATTTTTCTTTTAAATCGAAAAGTATCTTATCTTTCGATTTGGGCATCTCAGATTTTACCGGCCCCTATGACCGCCACTTTGAAAGAACGTTCAAAACTCACTGCCAGAGTAGTGGCAACTTGACTTGCAGAGCGCAACATCCCTTTGTTCTGAATTTTTAAAACTTTCTCACCGCATTCTATTACTGCATGTTCAGTGCAGTGAAAGACACCGGACGATGTGCCTTTTTCTGTATTATCAGATTGCGAGCGAACCAGTCGAACCCCATAAACATCGGCATGCAAGACATATTGGTTTGTTGAATCATAAAGTATAATCTCTGAGTTACTTATTTTAATTTCGGGCGGCTCAAGAAAGTACCCGTCGAAGCCGGTGAAACCACCAACCCAGTGAACGATCAATTCCATTTTTCCTGAATTATTGATTGCAGTGTCAAAATTTATCCAGGGATTTTTTTTCATTCCGTCAATTGCAGACTTCAAAGTGTTCTCGGTTAATTTACTTCTGTCAAAAGTAAACAGACTGGAAATATTTGCCAACGAAATCTCTGGCAGCTTTGAAAGAGCCTCCATTCGGTATTCGCTTAATCCATTGAGCCAGGCTGACGTCAGTATGATAATACCATATTCCCGTATCGTCTGCGGCTTAGTTTTACATATGTGTTCAACGACCTTCTCTACATTTATACCCGAACGGGACAATCTCAGTATAGAATTTACACTAATAGCCAAAAAATCTTTGGCATTAAACAAAAAAAGATCTTTGAAAACAGAAATCAGTTTGCCTGTTGAATCTGTCAGTTCTGGAAAACGGCCATCTGTACCTATATACCTTCCCGAAAAAAGAATCACAAATTCATTAAATAAAGTCATTACAAGTTCATTCAGTTTTTCTTCAGATTCTTCATCGTATTGATCTAGAACCTGTTGAGCAGTGACTAAATACAGAGGAAAAAAATGCTCGGCTTTCAACGTTGCCGATTGTGATAAAACAAACTGCATTTGCTGGTTTATCAAACCCTGGTTGGCTAACAGTAGTTTTGTCAGTCTGTCGGATGTCTTATGCTGCTGCAAATTAACCTCCTGAAGCTTTTAACCAATTCAGATAATTTGTGTAGCGCTGGTGCAAGTATTTTAATTTCAAAATATCATCAAACTGAGGGCCATATATTTTTTTCCCTTTGGCAATTTCATGCAGTGCCGCCTCAATTTTAGAAATCATACCAGAAGCTTCTTTTTCAGGAACATCGACCAGACCTTTTTCAAAAATAGCTTCGAGATTTCGCAATGTATCGTGTTTATCACGATTTAATCTGTCGTATTCAGCATTGCTCATGTCAAAAAGTTTGCGAATCCAGCTGACACGGTCGACCCGATAAACCTGGTTACCCGGTTGCTCAAAAAATGGCGAATCAGGGTTTTGCACCAGTTTGTCATGCAGCACAAAAGGAAGAATCTGCCGCATATCATCGAGAGTAGCCGTGCTCTCCCCTCTAAAATAAGACAGTGCTTTCAAAAATGTAAGAGTGGTCATGATCGCTCTTACAGATAGTCCATTGCGGGTTTGATCGCCAATATCTGCAAGTCTGTCATTACCTCCCGTGTCATTCTCTAGCATTCTGAAGTCAAGACCTGAGATTTTAACGGTATCTTTGGTTTGATATTCAATCTGCTCTGCTCCGGCATTATAAAATTCGAACTGAGAAGTAAAAAACTCCAGTCGCCGCATGAGTGGCTCGGGAACCTCAATTTCCATAAGTTCAGAATAAACTTCATCAATTTCTTCT
>JAGRNJ010000107.1 GCA_020440825.1 Leptospiraceae bacterium
GAGCATAGTCTTGAGAAAATGCTTTACCTAATTTTACTGGAAGAAAATGAAAAAGTAAAGAAAAGAAGAATGCCAAACCTACATCTTCAGGAGGGCAGACACACTTGACCGGACACAACCTAAAATTATTGACAATATGCATTGCAAATTTGCCGCTCATATTCAAAATTTTTAAAGTTAGTTTAGTTTTGCTTCTAATTTAACGAGGAGAATCAATGACCACATTTCTCAGTAAGATTGCAGAATCTGCAAAATTTTCAAATTTTATAACCATTGTGATCTTGATCGCGGGTGTGTTGGTGGGGATGGAGACATATCCCTCTATGGTAGAAAAATACGGTGATACGATTCACCTGTTAGATAAAATTGTTCTGGCAATCTTTGTTTTGGAGATTGTCGTCAAAATGGGAGCAGAAGGTTCAAAACCCTGGAACTATTTTAAAGACGGCTGGAACGTTTTTGATTTTCTAATTGTTGCTGCAGCATTCATGCCTTTTGGCGGCAGCTCAGTGGCCATTTTACGACTTGTTCGACTCTTGCGGGTACTCAAGCTGGTGACTGCAATTCCGAAGCTTCAATTATTGGTCAGTGCCTTGATTCGCAGTATTCCCTCAATGGGCTATGTTTCGATTTTATTGCTGATTCTCTTCTATATTTACGGTGTGGCTGCGGTCATCTTCTTTGGCGGGCCCGAAGGCAATGATCAGTATCATTTTTTGAATATTCAGACTGCAATGGTATCTTTGTTTCGAGCTGTAACTCTGGAAGACTGGACAGATATCATGTACATACAGATGTACGGATGTATGGACTATGCATTGCCAATGCACCAGGAAACTCTGTGCAAACCTGAATTTTCAACCGCTTCTCCGGTTGGGGGGGCTCTGTTCTTTATTTCATTTGTTCTCATTGGTACCATGATTATGTTAAATCTCTTCATTGGTGTAATCATGAATGGTATGGATGAAGCAAAAGTTGAATTTGCCGAGGCTAAAGCAGCAGAAGAACAGACCGATGTAGCAGATATCAGCATGAATATTGAATACCTGCGCGTAAAACTGCGAGAGGCGAATGATTTAATCTCAGTGATTGAAGACCATAATAAACGCGGAAAAGCCTGACTTCACTATTCAAAAGAATCGGGGCAATTTGTCCCCGATTCTCTAAATTTCAACAGATAAACATCAAGGCGACAATGGAAATCTAAAAAGCGTCTGCAGGTCATCATCGAACGTATTGGGAACTTGATTTTTCAGATAAATTATTCGATAATTCAGTCGTTTTTGATCAATAAAAATTTACAAGCTGACTCGAAAATAATTTGCGTAATTCGTCGTGTACTCTGAACGACAAAAATAGCAGTATTATGACCTTAAAAAATAAAAATTATCTCTTTCGATGGAAAGAAATTCTTATCATTGCCTGGCCTCTGGTTGTGGCCAACAGTTTCTGGAATCTGCAATTGACCATTGACCGTTTGTTTTTGGCAGAGTACTCTACGGAGTCGCTTGCTGCAGCAACTGCTGTGATGGGTGTGTTCTGGACACCTATGGCACTGTTGCAGCAGACTTCTGCTTATTTAATGACCTTCGTAGCGCAGTATTACGGTGCCAAACGTTATTCTATGATTGGCCCTGCAGTCTGGCAGTCTATCTATGTCAGCATTTTCGGGGGAGTGTTGATGCTGGCTTTGATTCCGGCATCAGATGCGATTTTCAACTTTATTGAGCATCCGGTTTCGATGAGGTCACTTGAAATAGATTATTTTAATTCAATCATGACCTCTGGCCTGCCAACTGCTTTAGTGGCAGCAGCCAGTGCCTACTTCACTGGTCTGGGAAGAACAAGAACCATTATGGTAATAAACCTGGCGGGTATGCTGGCCAATGTACTGTTCGATTATATGCTTATATTGGGAAAATTTGGTATGCCAGAACTGGGAATCTCGGGTGCCGGCTATGCAACTGCGCTGGCAAATGTTGTAGCTGCAATACTGGGCCTGACTCTGGTCTTTCTCGATAAAACCGAGCATGATTATCATTTTAAAAGCGGCTTCAAGTTTAATTTTTCACTCATGAGACGTTTCTTGAAATATGGATTGCCTGCGGGCATGCAGTGGGCTCTCGAGGGTCTGGCTTTCACTGTTTTTCTCATTATAGTTGGCCGCATGATCAACGGAGCAGCTGCACTGGCCTCAAGTGGTATTGCTGTAACGATTATGATGCTGTCTATTCTGCCTGCATTGGGTATTGCTCAGGCAGTCTCTGTTTTGGTAGGCCAGCACCTGGGAGAAGAAAAACCCGAAACAGCCGAAAAAAGTACCTGGGCAGGTTTTCAGGTTTCGTTAATTTATATTCTGCTGGTGGGCGCAACCCTGGTTCTGTTTCCGCAATTTTATTTGATGTGGTTCAAGAATGAAGCAGATCTTCAATTATGGCAACAGGTTGAATTCATGACTCCGTATCTGCTGATGTATGTAGCCTGGTTCACCTGTTTTGATGCGATGAATATGAATTTTTCATTTGCGTTAAAGGGGGCAGGGGATACCCGTTTTGTAACCAGTGTTGCCTTAATATTGCCATGGCCAATCATGGTGTTGCCGACATGGCTCATTCATGAACAACCGGGAGCGATCTACTACTCATGGGGTTTTGCAACAATCTTCGGCATGGTTCAGGCTTTTGTGTTTTATCGTCGTTTTATGGGCGGTAAATGGAAATTGATGAGTGTAATTCGGGATGAATAAAGTTTCATTTCACTGAAAAATAACTTAATTCATTTTTTAGTGACGACGTTGTCTTATCCAGATTTTGCGCAGACTGGGCGATCGTATCTGACAAATTGCCAACTTTGTCACTGACTTCTTCGAGGCGATCAATTGCCATCTGTATATCTTTATCAGTTTGATTAACAAGGGCAGAAAGAGCTTCTCCCGAAGAAAAGGCATCTCCCGCAATTCGGCTGAAAGTGGCATCGAGATTTTCTATTGCTGAAATACCAGAATTCACTTTTTCTGTTGTATTTGAAATCAAGCGCTCCGTTTCATCGGCCCTTGATCTGGTCAACTCAGCAAGTTTATTTATCTCAGCGGCGACAACTGCAAAACCGCGACCTGCCTGCCCCGCCCTTGCTGCTTCAATGGTTGCATTTAATGCAAGTAGATTTACATTGTCTGAAATCTCCCGAATGACATGCAGTACATCCGAAACCTTATGGTTCATAGCAGCTATTTCTTTTATGATTTCTGTTACCTCATTAACGACATTTGCACCATCCTGGGTCTGCCGATTGGTCGCGTGCGCTTTATCTGAGGCATTGTGAACCAGATTTCGAATATTGCGCATCGTGGCATCCAGATTCTGGATTTGCGTTTTCTGTTCATACAGGGCCTGCTGAAGATCATTGCTTTTCTCATCGAGAGTGAATGACTCAAAGTCTATCTTATCTGCTGCTTCTTCTGCCTGTTGAACAATTTTGGCCCATTTCAAGCGAAGTGAATCGACACTGCGCTGCAGACCTGCACTCTCATCGAGAGATGCAATTTTATTTTGAGAGGTGAGGTCTCCGTCTGATATTTTTGATAAATTCTTTGCAATCAATGCAATATTTCCGGTAAGACTTCGGGTAACCGCGATGACAGATGCCACAATGTTGGCCAGCATCAGTGAAATGATGATGATGAGAAAGAGATTAAAATTATTAACTTTAGCCACCCCGATATGCACGAAATAGAGCATCAAAGCCATTAGACCAACGCCAAGTACAGCTATTGAAAATGTGGCAAAAGCAACTTTTATCGTAATAGCGAATTTCAATCGGGGTAATGTATCGACATCCCGATTTTTAAATACCGGATGTTGAAAAAGTCGGCCAATGCTGCGCTCGGTAGTACCGAGAAAATAGACTGCTGTAACCGGTGCAACCGCCCAGGGAGCCAAAAAGTAAGCCAGATGTTCATGGGCCGGCAAATTAAAATATAAATTCATTCCGAACCAGGGTATATAGACGCCGATACACCAGCGAACCACTGCAAGTACCCCTTCTGTCCAGGGGTAGTGCATTAACTTTTGAATGTTACGGTCCTGGTCATTCTTTGCGGCTTCGGGCTTAAAAATAAACAAGGTATATTTTTTGAGAACGAATGCGCGGTAAACTACACCGAGCAGTAATGAGAGTAAGATACTGGCACTAATCAAGCCAAAAAACGGATACATTTTTTCTCCCTCGAACATCTGGCACACATAGGCAAAAAGAATTATCATCGGGGCAGGAATTGTGTATGGCATGAACTCAAGGCGGGATGTCATGTTCCAATAAAAGTTATGAAATGTAAGCATGGGGAAAGTCTCTTTTTTGTCCAATGTTGAGATAACGTTCGCTTCTGCAAGCGATTCAAAGGTTGCGAGTTTTTAAAGTTGCAGCTGCGGCTTTTTTTTATGAAAATTATAACATGACCAAAAAAAGAAAAAAGATTCTCGAGAAAATACTAATTGTTTGCGGATTAATAATTTCTCTTGCATTATTGTCTTACATCCGCAGACCAATTATGGGACCGTGCGAAAAAGATCTGTTTTGTGCAGAAACTCTGAAATTCATGGGCTTTGATATTCTCAAGACAACGTGGCTTATTGTCATTTCATTTGCTGTTTTTTGGCTGATAAAAATTTTCGCTATGCATATTCTGTTCTCAAAACAAAGAGCGATGATTCTGGGGATCTTCTTTCTGCTCATAGGAATTATCGCAGGTGGTATTTATTTCTTTGTTCCTGAGTCTGAGAAATCTGGGGCAGTTCATATCTTCTGGAATGCTATTGCTTTCAGCATGGCAGGGTTACTTATGTTTTTACTGCACCTTCGCAAGAAATTAAAAATGAAACATAAGAATCAAGATGAAAATGCCAGCGAAGGTGAGATTAACTGAAAAATTACAGGTTTTTAGTTGAGGTCTCTATGGGGGGTAAGGCTAAAAATTTTATTTTGGCGACATCCCCGGTTGATTTTAAGTAATGTTAACTAGAGCCAAAAACTTGAATAATGCCTGAAATACTAAAGAGAGTCATGAAAATGAAAAAATATCTGATTATTACACTACTTCTAGCCGGATTTTTCTTTTGTAAAGAGAAGGCAGATTCAAGTCTCGTTGATCTGAAGCCTGTACCGCAACAAACAGACATGCCGATGGGAGCAGATGTTGAAGAAAGCGGAGAAATGTTTGTAATAATAAAAGAAGGGGCTGAATTATTTGCTCAGGAAAATGTCAACTCAGATAGAATTGCATATTTAAAGTATGGTGAAAAGGTGGATATAATCGACAACACTGGCGACGAGATTGTATTGAATGGGAAGAAAGGTTCCTGGTTTAAAGTTCGAGCAGAATCATCAGAGGGTTATATCTTCAGTTCGACATTGGCGAATCAGAAACCATCAGATGCAGATGCTAATCAGAAAATTGTGGCTACATTTTCAAAAGCAATTCTGCGCGATCTGCCGCATTTCGAATTTGTGACAGAAAACGGTATGCGTCTGGCATTTGAAGACAACCAGAGTGATATCGAGTTTCTGGTGCAGTCAACAGATTCTTCTGCACAGGATCAAAATGGCATGATTGCCAATCGGGAATATGTTGGTAAAAAATTTGAGCTTCAGTTTGAAAGCGTTGAAGAATTCAGTGAAGCCATTGGTCAAAAAATAAGAATCATGAGAATAACCTCAGCAACACTTATTCGCTGATAAATCTGCTTTTTAATTCTGGGGTTGGGATTCGGCAGGTGTCAGATTTACCAAACCACTTATACCTGTTGCGCGCAATAAAATTATAAACCGGGTCACGTAAAATTGCCGGTATAACAAGAAATATACCGAGCAAAGGTAAAGGAAAAGACAGTCGCGTAGATGTTCTCAAAGCCGCAGCCGAGCGCACAAAAAATTTATCGTCAATCAGCAATACCAGGCTATCTGTTTTTTGCGGATCAATGTTATGTTTTTTTAAAGCAGCTTGGCCAAAATCTGACTGTAAAGCAGCAAATCTGAATTGTTTTTTAGCATCATGGTCTATGATAAAATTTACAGAGGCATTGCATAAATTACAGACACCGTCAAATAAAAGAATCGGGTGGGTACTATTGTTTTGATTCATTTTAGTTTGCTCAATTTTTGCAGACATTTTGTCGCTTTCCCCGCAACAGATTTTCTCTGATCGCGTTCATGTTTGGGTAGATTGGTCAAAAGCCATTGAACCAGAGTGCTATCATTCTTTGACCAGTTTGTCAGCACTTCCATTGTCTGGGTGAGAACAATCCAGTCAGTGTGTTTTTCGACATTTTTCTTCATGATTTTTATGGCCGCTTTTTTTTGATCTGCCGTAAGCAGAGCTTGCAGAATATCAAAAAGTTGAGCGAGAGTCCACTGGGTAGAAGCTTGATCAATTCTGGCTGTTTCATTGAGCAGTGAGTCGATCTTCGAATATACCAGTTCAGGGTTCACCCGGGCAATACGTTTCATGGCATTTGAAACCCGCAATCTTACAACTTCATCTTTGCTCTGATAGCAGCCAAAGAGCTTTGGAAAAAGTTCAGGGGTCTTGAGTACCAGTTCTACCGCTTCAACGGTATTCCCCAGAGAGTTGGGATGCCCGCCTGTGAGCATACGTTCAAAGTCAGTATCTGAACTGTTACCCATAATGTGAGTATAGCAAATTACTGCATCACAGACAACTTTCTGTTCGAGCATGAAACGTCTGTAAGACTACCACAATTATTCGGCTAATGTAAATCTTAGAAAACGTATATCCTGTTATTGCTGCCTGGGCTTTAGTCAAAAGCAGGGGTTACCGGCGTTAAAAATCAAAAAAAATTTCAACGCGGTTGAAATACGTACTGTACATCTGCTATTGCGGAGCGGCGGGCAAAAATGACCACATGATCACCTGTTTCAAGGCGGGTGGTTCCCCGGGGTATCATAATATTATCATCTCTTTGAATTCCTATTATAATTGCATTGACCGGAAATCGAAAATCCTGAAGTATGACCCCTGCACAAATACTTTTTTCATGCACTACGAATTCAAGAACTTCAGCATCGTCAGTTTTAGCAGAGAGTACATCATAGACACTGTGACGCAAAGCCTTGAGAACATCGTCGACGATCAAAAGTTTCGGGCTTACCGCTGCATCGAGGTCGAGATACGGAATCAGGTGCATATAGGTTGTGTTTTGAACTACAGCGATTGTGCGGGCATGGGCTTCTTCTTTTGCCAGCAGACATGCAAGCAGGTTATCATCTTCAGAATTGGAAGCAGCAATAAAAACAGAAGATTTGCCAAGCCCCTCTTCAATCACAGATTCAATATCATGCACATCGGTCAGTAAGACTTTGATTTTTTTATTCAACTCTTCACTGGCCTCATAGGCAGAGCGTTTCGTTTTTTCAATGAAAAATATTTTTTTACCCGGGTATTTCACAACCATAGACTCTGCAACATATCGGGCCAGAATACTTCCGCCCAGAATAAATATAGATTGAAAATCACGGTTTAAATCGGGGTCAAAGAGTTCACCGATACCATCAAAATTTTCTTTTTTACCGCAGATAAACAGGAGATCGCCTTCCTGAATACGGTAATCGCCCCTTGGTATCAGGGTACAGTCTCTACCTCGGTCAACGGGTAATTTCAGATTGCGCAGCAATTTTACATTCTTGCTGTTTTTCAAATCGGCGCTGGTGGTTACAGCTGCCACAATCAGGTCTTGAAAAATCGGAACATCGCGCAGACCGACTAACCGGCGATCACACAAGAGAGAATTCTTTTTCACCCGAAAGGCAATCAGCTGCAATCGGTTTTCGAGCAGTCGAATTGTATCAATTGCACCGGGGTTTTCGAGCAGTTGTTCTATTTCATGGTATGTGAGCTCACTCTGGTTGAACAAGACCTGAATGCCAAAATCCTGCCAGAATTTCAAATTGAGTCTTTCATTATTCGTGTAAGAATAATGAGCCTGTTTTACCCGGGCAATTTTTTTCTGACAGCCAAAGGCACTGGCAATTCGACAGGCAATAAGATTGATTTCATCGGAATCGGTTACTGCCAGAAAAAGGTCTTTTTCATTGAGACCAATTTCTTCGTACATATTCGGGTCTGTACCATCACCGACGAGCGTGGCTACATCGGCTATATTGGCTGCAGTATCGATCGCGTTTTCATCAGAATCAATCACCACTACATCATAGCCGTCATCTGCCATTCTTTTCAGAATATGGGTACCGATCTGGCCGGCCCCGAGAATAACAATTCTGGATGTAAGATTTTTTTTGCGGGTATTCCGTTTTAGACGGGCTCGTTTACTACCGGTGATTCGCATTGATTTTTTCTGCGTGTCTTTTCTGTAATTCTGCTTCGATCTCTGTTAAATCTATATCTAATGCTGCCAAAGAGACAAGAAAATGATACAACAGGTCAGCTCCCTCAGAAATAATGCGTTCTTTGTGTTTATTTTTGGCGTCAATGATGAATTCTACTGCTTCTTCGCCTACCTTTTGCAGAATTTTATCGAGACCTTTAGAGAATAATTTTGCAGTGTAAGAAGATTCAGCAGCTGCAGATTTACGCGATTGTATTATTGCCTGTAATTCTGGTAAAAAAGAGGGAAGTGATTCTTTTTCACTCATTCCCCGTAATGTTGAGGCAAGTCTGCCCGTCGAGTAGAATTTACGGGCCAAATCTGGAGCCGTCAAGGCAGTATCATTCTAAGTAACCTCTGAAAAAGTCCCTCCATGCACTTTTTCAGAGGTAATTCCGCGCT
>JAGRNJ010000108.1 GCA_020440825.1 Leptospiraceae bacterium
TGGATGTTTTCCCGTGCGTTTAGCGCGGAATTACCTCTGAAAAAGTGTATGGAGGGACTTTTTCAGAGGTTCCTTAAAATGATTAAAACCGGTCTAACGGCTATTCCAATACAAACCGTACCGGCTGGTAAAATTTGACTGTAATAGGACCATTCGGACCAACGGATGGCTTAAACTTTTTTCGCCGATACGTTGCCGCAGCAGCCTGATCAAGACCCAGACCCAGAGGTTTACCGACCGGCTTCACCCTCAATACTTTACCGTCTTCAGCTATAATCATCTCGAGGGTTACTGTACCTTCAATGGCAGCTGCCCGTGCCTCTGCCGTGTACTGGGGAATCATCTCGGGAGTAAGGTCTACCGGCAGAGTCGCCCCGCCCACCACGGGATTCACCGCACCTGCGATTCTGGGGTCTTCTGTGTAAACAGCATTCGGGTCGATTTTTTCATCTTTCTTTACGTACTGATTGCCGAATACTTCGTCAATTTCGATGATGACTCTGGCCTTTACCTGCCTTTTGAAAGGCTGCACGATGTCACCGAAATCCATGGTGACTGCCAGTCTGTCGAGAGCATCATCTGCATAGGGATCATAACTGATGCGCACAACAGTGAATAAAAATACCAGCAGTAAAACCAGCGGAGTCAGCCAGGTAGTTCGGTTTCGGGAGTACCAGGGCAAAGAAGCAAAGTTTTCGAAACTGTTGAACAGACCCGGCTGGATGTAAGTACCGTCTGAGAGGCGAATGCCACTCAGGGTGATTAATCCGGCTGAATTGATCTCTTTACCTTGCTTCATAATATTAACGTTTCTTGTTCGAGTCTACCGCCAGACCGACTTTTGAAATACCGGCCAGCTTCACTTCATCTAGAACCGGCAGCATGTCCTGGTACATCGTTTTGCCTTCTGCTCTCAAGATTACGGCAACTTCTGGCTGTGCTTTTTTTGCTGCACTTAAACGCGCCGGCAACGTAGACACATCTTTAATTTCTTTATCGTTCCAGAACAGTTTCTGGTCTTTGAACGTGAGGGCAATTTTGTGCGGCTCACGCTTCATGGTCGATGCGTTTACTTTGGGCAGTTGCACGGGCACTGTGCGGTATTTGGTAAACTCTGCGGTAACCATTAGAATGATCACCAGCACCAGCATAATGTCAACCAGTGGTACAACGTTGATGTCGCCAATTACTTCATCATCGTTATCACCGCCTACTTTGGCTGCCATATTATTGCCCCTGCCCTTTGGTTGAGATTCTCAAAGCCTGAATAATCGCAACAATCTCTTCAGCATTTGACATTTTTCGTTTAATAATAGATGAGAAGTAGTTAAACAGCATTACGGCGGGAATCGCAACCGCCAGACCGGTGGCAGTTGCAACCAGAGCTTCTGAAATACCTTTCATAACAACCTGTGGGCCGGCATCTGCAGCACTCGCCAGATCTCTAAATGCTTTCATAATTCCCAAAACGGTACCCAATAAACCAATAAATGGCGCATTGTTACCCAGGGTTGATAAAATTGGCAGACGGGTGCTTAAATAACGGCGCTCGGCTACTGTTGCAGCATGGGCATATTCTGAAATTGTTTCAACCCCGTGTTCCCAGCCCTTTAATGTAACTGCGGCTATCCGCCCTTCTACCCCGTATTTCTTGTCAGATACAGTTTTGGCCAGCGCATCGCCGGTTGCAGGGTTTTTGTTCAGTTCTTCTGTTAAAATGCGTACAAGCTCGGCATTTGCACTCTTGTTTTTCATGAATACGATAAGACGCTCGATACCGACAACCAGACCGACCAGCATCAATACCAGCAGCACCCAGATTGCAGGGTCTTCACTTTTGAGAAGATTAAATTCACCTGCTTCGGCCAGGGCAGCATTATCACCTGACTCTTCAAGCGCAGCTTCGGTGGTTTCCCCTTCTTTTTTCTCAGCAGATTCTGTTTTCGGGGCCTCTGTACCCTGTGCCGGGGTTTGTGCCTGGGCAGTCAGGTTTGCGGTTGTAAACGCGGCCCAGCCTACCAGCATTGCAATAATTATCATGCGGATTATTAAATTTTTTCTGGTGTTGTCAGTGATCTTCATGCTTTTTACCTCTTAACGCAATATATGCAAACCAGATAATTTTCAGGAATCAAACCGTCAAACCTTTATTTCGTTATTTATCGAATTATCAAAGACTATAGAAAGGGATTTCTATGTATTCATGATTTTCTCTAGCGAAACTGACTTTATAGATTTGCCAGATCATCGAGATCTTTTGGTCTGCTGCTGGCAGCTTTGTTCTTTTTTAATGAGCTTTTACCGATGATTTTTATTGGCAGAATGAAGCCCGAATATTCAATAATTTCTTTGTTGTTCCCTATCGTATTCGCGAACATCAGGGCATTTTGAAAGATCACCGTGTACCGATTTAACGATTTCAAATGCAATCGCAAAACGCTCTACTGCAGTCAGCAGCCGAATTCATTTCATGGGCCGGGCATACCCCTGAAATGAATAAACCATAGTCAATCTACTGTCATATTAAACAGGCGGTAGAGGCCGTCGATTTCAACAATGGCGGTGAAGATGTTGTCGTATACTGCAGTGTCTTTATAACCACCCCTTCCATCGGGGCGGCCGAGGGTTACAGGAATATTACGATGCAATTTGATGGGTCCGAATTGGAGAATTTTTTTAGGCTTGCCTATAGAAACAAGTTCGATGTCAGATTTCATTTTTTCAAACAGAAATTTTTTACCTTTTATAAAATCAGGAACCAGCCAGCTCCAGTAATCTACAGGCGTAATCCCCTGTTTTGCTTCTGGCAGATATGGATATACCAATTTCTTGAATTCTTTGTCTTGCAAACGAATATAATCAAATGTTTTTTCATCTTGCTCTTTCACGACGCGAAATGTCTCAATAATTAAGGATTCAATGGAAGTATAACCAAAATCAAGTTTCTGTTCAGGAATATTATTTTGATAGTTACAATAATTCGCAAGTATACTAATGAATAAGAAGAAAACTAATCTACTGAAAAATGTATATTGATCTTCATTTCTTTTGAATATTTTCATTTAGCCCTCTTTAAAAATAAAAAACCCGGGCTTATGCCCGGGTAACTGGTAAACTAAATTTTCACTTAGTTTGCTGGAAACGAAGTCCAAGTGTCAGCCCAAGTATCGGCAGCTGTAAAAGCACCGACATAAGCAGGTGCATTCAAATCAGTTCCATTAGGTGCAGCAGGTGGGTTATCAAAAGAACCAACAGTAATATTTGATGCTGGCTTTAAATGAGAAACTGCGCTGTATGTTGACTGTCGAGCAATCCTAGCCGCAGTTCCACAATTCAAATTACTGACCACGTTATTAGATGTACCTGAATCTGGAAAGGCAGTTGCGAAGGCAGTTCGCGATGCACAGGCACCTGGATCATTTGCTGTACATGCCAATTGACTTTCATCATTAGTTGAGTACACAGTCGCCATAGCGGAATCTGTGTATAAACATTCGACAAAGGTAGATTTTAGAGCAAGATCAAATGATGAGCCCCAGCCTGTTGTGGGTGTTGCACTCGAATTTGATTGCGAGTTTGAAGCCACGGCAATTACCCCATTGTCACCCCAAAAATGTGCAATATAGGAATTTGCTAAATACATTTGACCTGAAGCTCTTACAGAGATTGCACCTTCTTTGGATTTATTCTGTGTGCCAAGAATAGTAAAATTTGACAATTTTGCATTTGTTGCTCGAGCTGCTTCAGAACCGACACCATCATATTCGATTCCCTGGTCACCATCGGTAGGTACAGTAACAGCAACATTTCTTGCAGTGCCGCGCCAGCCTTCATCTACATCAAAGCCATCATCCTGATTATTTGAGATAATGATATTGTTCAAATCAACAGCACCACCAAAAATTTCAATACCGTCATCTGAACCCCGGTGTACCTGGATATGATTCATTGTTGTACCATTACCCACACCAGCCATGAATATACCATTAAATTCTTTACCTGCTGAAATTTCATTTCCTGCAAATTCAACGCGTACATAAGTCAGGGTACCGCTATTATCATTATTGTTTTGTCCTGTACATGCAAACCCTGTATCACCGCAGCCGTAAGCACCAGTATTTATTTCAGAATCTGTATTATAGTTCAAACTGCCTGAAGCATTGACTGCAGAGCGTCCGTGTATTACAAGCCCACCCCAAGCCTGTGGGATTCGGCTACCCGCCGATAAAATTGATGTAAATACTACTGGTTTCGCAGATGTACCATTAGCATTTATTGTACCACCTCTTTCTACAATGATTGTAGAGAATGGACTCTGGCATGCAGAGATAGTGGCTCCTGCACCAATTGTTAAGGTTGAGCCATTTGGCACTTTATAAACCCCTTTCAAAGATACTTTTGCATCTGCAGCAATAGTAACATTACCTGACTGGGTTCCTGCTTCTAATTTTACTGATGGTGCCAATGTATCAATCGCTGTGTCACACGCACTTTTTGCTACAGCCGCGTCTTCATTTGCACAAGCATTGAGCACGACTATTCCAATAACAGCCAGCAAGGTCATTGCCAGTCTGTTAAAATTCTTTGATTTTCTTTTCATCTTAATCTCCTTTTGATTCTTATTGCCTAGAAACATATATTTAGAAAGACTTTATAATCTATGGTTGTATCCTAAGCTGATGTTAATACCACGGGTGTACCGTTGAATGATCTTCTTTTCATCCCCGCTACCCTGGTTCTGTTCAATTTTAGGATCTAACAAATTTCCTAAAGCTAATTTGATTTCGCCATTACCTAGTCTTTGAGCAACGGTAAAGTCGAGAGTTCCATAAGACTCTTCGAAAACATTCGGTAATCCGTTAACCCCTACCTGCACAATACGACGCCCAAAAACGTTGTACAGTAAGGTCGCACTTGTTCCCCAAGCCTCTTCTTCGAAAAATAAACCGCCATTAATTATATAAGGTGATTGACCTTGCAGAGGTCTACTTCTGTTCGTTTCTGCACTGTTCAATGCAGGATCCAGTTTCATTTGAGACTGCGAGTATGTGAAATTTCCCAGAACTGAAAACTGATCGATTGAATCAGCTATGAAACCAAGGTTTTTACGTATTTCGAGCTCAAATCCATAAATATCTGCACTCAATTGATTGCTAAATGAAAATAGAAGGTCTGTAGCAACAGCGGCAACAGTTGCTTCAATCGGCTTATCAATTCTCTTATAGAAAAGAGACAATGCAATCAATTCACCTGCAGAGGGAAACCATTCAGATCGAAAATCAAAACTGTCGATTGTAGCTTTCTTAAGGTTAACGTTTCCTTTTATAATTGACCCAGTTTCAAGATCATCAAAATATCTATATTCTGCACTCTCTACAAAGTCAGGTCGATTAATTCCACGACTGTAGCTAAGTCGCAAGTTAGTATCATTATTCAGGGAATAAATCAGATTCGCTGATGGTAAGATCTCTAAACCAGAGATCTGGTTAGGATACTCTTCTCTCTTATTAAAAATATTATAACCGGCAACTTTTTGTACCCAGTTCTCAACCCTTGCCCCTGCGACAAAACGCAAAGCCGGTATAATCGGCATATCTACAGTTGCATGCCCTGCTGTAATCAAAAGATTCCCATAGTATGCATCAATGCCTAGAGCTTGATCAGTACCAGTTACTTCGTTAATTCTCAGCGCATTTGTTGCTACAATTGTATTGGCACTAGCAGTTGAATTAACAATATTCAGTGAATCGACGAAATCAATATTGAATCTTCGACTCTGGTTATCTCGAAATCGGTAGGCAAAGTCTCCCCCTACTGTGAATTTTGAATTTAAACCCATCCATTGTTTGAACGGCAAACTAATGCTTGGTGCAAACTGAACTAAATTTTCATCATGGGAATTATAGTAACTTGTGAAGGGTCGGTCTGGGTTAATAAAACCTGCATTTGTATATCGAATTGATTTTGTATCCGGTTGACTGCGATCTGCACGGGAATATGCTGCAAACCATTCAATTTGAGTGTCTTCGATCGGCAATTTAACCCGATGCTCGCCACCAATTTGTGCAAAGGCAAGTGAGGCCGTTTGAAACTGAAGAATATATTTCTTTCCATTGTTTGAGTAATCATAGCGACCTGTTTGACCTCCATCATTTACCCGGCCAATTTGCTGGGATTGGTGAGTATAAAAAGTATTTAACTTCAATTTGTCTGTTGGAGTAACCCCCCAAGTAGTGGCAAATTGTGCACTTTTCGTTGTTGAATACGTTGACTCTTTGTATCTATAGTCTTGTGCAAGTGTTCCATCTGTTTTATACCTGTAAAATTCACCGTCATTTATGTTCTGATAATTGTTTGAGAAAAAAGCACTGGCAACCACACCCAGCGATCTGTTTTCACCGAGATCTATTGTATCCCCAAAGGATACACTGATTCTGCCATTTGGTAATGCTGAAGTATTTTCAATTTCATATGCATTTGGAAACTTTTTAGCTATGTCCTGCACCCCGGTTGCACCAAGAGTTGAAATTATTGCTTTATCATTTTTGGGTAAGCCTGTTGGTAAAGATCGAAAACCATCATCAATACCAAAAAAATCCAAGGAGCCCCCAGGGGTTGATTGGAAATTTTTAAAAGTGGTATTGCTGTTTCCGCCTGTTGAAATACCTACTTTCAATTCTCGCTCAGCAGGGTAATCTTTAGTGTTTAACTGGATACTACCTGCACCAAAGTCTGCAGGCATATCTGGAAGAAACGTTTTAGCGATCACCAAGTTATCAAGTAATGAAACAGGGAACACATCTAACGGGACTACTTTACGAGCTGGAATAGGCGAAGGAACGTAGGCTTTATTTACCTGCACTACCGAATAACGTTCCGATAACCCTCTAATATAAACGTACTTGCCACCTAAAATACTTACCCCGGTTACGCGCTTTGCTGCATCTGCAGCATCATTATCCGGTGATTTGGCTATTTGTTCACTTGAAATTGCATCTTGTGCAGCTGCCGCCTTTTTCTGCTTAGTTAAAAGCGAAGCAGAGGTATTCGACACCCTCTTTGCCTTCACGACCACCTCTTGGGCAGTTTTGAAGCTCATTGTAATATTTAAGCTGAATGTTTTACCAGCAGCAACAGTCACACTGGACGAAGATGACTGGTATCCAGGAATCTGGAATTGTACTGTGTGAGTACCTGCAGGTACATTTGAAATAACATAAACCCCGTCAATGTCGGTCTGGCCGAACAGGTTCTGCTCTCGAATAAATGCAGTAACCCCGAACATGGGCTCACCATTGGCACTATCAAGTACTTTACCCTTAATAGTACCCGTTGCCTGGGCATAAAGACTGCCGCTCATTAATATAATTGAAATCCAGAATACCCTGTGCAGGTTCTGTATAAACTGTTTTGCTTTCTGTTTCTTCAACTTCATAGTGATTCTCCTACCTATCAATTTGCCTTAATCTATATTTCTTTATTTTGCTTATTACCGAACTATAAAACATGAATTATGTCCTGAAGAATCGATAACTGAGGACATCCTCTTTGCGGCGCACAAGTCGTCAAACGATATTTCGGAAATTAGCGAATTATGCGAGTGTTTTTTTGCGAGAAGGGATTGCTTCCCTCTTTAAGCTATTTTGAGATCAGCGGATTTTCAACTTTCAAATCAGGAAATCGACTAAAATCTCGATCAAGAGAATATAAGACGCTAATTCCGTTTTCAATACAGGTTGAAGCAATACGAGCATCATGGATCATAGAACCGGCGACCCTTGCTTCAAGAGCCAGGGACAGTAGTCGCTCGATACTATTCGATTGTTCAAAGAGAATAAGAATACCGGCTTTTTGCAGCATTTCAATCTGCATTCTACATATTTCCATTGGTGTTGGTGTCTTAAAAATCTTTGGATGTGTACAGATGCCAACAAATTCAACCAGACAGTGGTAAGGTACCGCAAGTTTTTTAATCTGTAGCTCTGCCTGAAGAAAATCTAAACAGTCTGAATGGAAATTCATTTCTGTGCGGTGGGCGTAGACCAGAATATTTGTATCGACTGCATTCATTTGATTCAATCATTAGAATTTGAATACAGAAGATCCCGAATAGCAGACCAGTTCCCCTCGATTCCAGAATCAACCAAACCATCGCCCTGAAAGGGTGTAATCTGAACTTGATCAAATTTATGATCAGATTGTTTCTTATTTATGCGTTCAATCAATGATTCTTCGATCAGTTTGGTAAAAGAAAGCCCCTCTTCCCTGGCCTTTAACTTTGCGGATCTCATTAACTCATCAGAAAGAATCACAGTTGTTTTCATATTGGTAATATACTAAACTCCATATCATATGGCATTTATTTTAGCGCTCTCTTTATTGGTTACGAGTTAGAAGGGGAGTCTGCTATATCATAATAAAACGCGATCTGCCCTAAAGCTGACCGGGAACTATTAGCTACATTCAACCCCGGCCCTCTTTGCACAAGGAGCATTTGGCCTATCGCTAAGGGGCTAGTAGTCTCGAAGCCATAACCGGCTGTGATACGCGAGCAAAGTATTACGCAAAAACGACTTCCTGTCGGCGATTGTGCGACATATTTTCGATTGAATAAGATTGACATAGGGATTAAATCAGCCAGTTTAAGTTATGGAAACTAAATCACCTTCTGT
>JAGRNJ010000109.1 GCA_020440825.1 Leptospiraceae bacterium
AATTTTGACGAGCCAGTCTGGGGATGAAACAAGCCCATCATCGTCTTGAGCAACATACTTTTACCAGAACCATTTTTACCCATAATGACCAGGGTCTCTCTTGGCTTCAGCTCAAGAGAAATATCTTGTAAAATCTGTTTACCGAGAATAGAAAGCGATAAATTATTTACCTCAATGATATTCTCGATATTTTCTGGTGTATCAATTGACATGCCGCGCTTAAAAATCCTGACTCTCGGTATGAAAAGCAGTCACCGATCGTCAACCCCAAACCTTGACTGGCCTGAATTCTTCAATATCAGTTCTTCAGGTTAAACCGTATTGAGACTTCACCGACGTCATTTTCAGCTGAAGAACCCGGTGAAAAGCGCGCAGCCCGCAAGGCATTTCTTGCGAGAATATCAAGCTTCGAATGTCCACTGCTGCGCAGAATCTGTACCTCGACAACCTTACCGCTCGCATCTACCTCTACCTGGCACAGTACATCTGACTGAATACCCTGCTGCCTGAAATACAATGGATAATCTACTTTAGGCATGTACACTAGGCGACGGGTAAAGCCCCCCTTCCAGTTGAATTTTCCCGCGCCTGCATTCCCATCGGGTGCTTTTATATTCTCTCCGGTCTGGCTCTTGTTGCCGGTCTTGCCTGATTTACCTTCTTTCTCCCAGCCTGCAGCAGAGTTCGTACTGCCGGGCAAGGGTACACTTTTAGTGGAGGTCGAATTCTTTGAGAACATGGTCTTCTCGAAATTACGATCAAACTGGTCTTCCCGATTTACCGGTTCATTGGTTAAGGCAGAGTTTTCTGCCGGGTTTTCGTTTGCGCGGGTAGCACCGGCCGGGGAGTTGCTTTTTTTGGCTGACTGACGTTCTTTTTGAACTTTATCAATCTGCTTTTGTATGTCCAGAACTTCTTTTTCAGAAATTCTGGTTTTTGTATCTACGAGTTTAACTGAATAGAGTATCTCAACCGGGTCATCATCGCGTAACAAAAACAAAATTGCTATGGCCAGAATGTGCGCCAGAATTGAATACATCCAGAATTTTGATTTCAAGGTCAGATTCTTGCGCGTAACAATATATGAGGGATAGACCGAAGCCATGGGAGACCTTGACCTTATGAAATACAACGTCAAATCAATAAGAAAAGTCGAATAAGCCTATAGGAGCTTTCATTCCACCATCAGAAACTTTACGCAGACAAAAAACAGTATTCTGAACGAAAAGAAATTGAACTGTTTCCAGTGCAAGTGAAGTGCCACGATCTGGATAAGTTTGGCAACGGGGTAGCTTTACTGCCCTCGGGTCAAAAATTATTTGTCGAAGGGGCCTTACCAGAAGAGACAGTAGAAGTCGAAATCACTGCCAGCTCTCAAGCGTATCAGAGAGCCAGACTCAAAGAGATAATACATCCGTCAAAATATCGAGTTCTGCCATTCTGTAATTTTTTTGAGAAATGCGGAGGGTGCACCTTACAGCACCTGTCTTACCAGGGTCAGCTTGATTACAAATCAAAAATGATAGAAAAACTGCTGCTCAAAGAATCAAATCAGGAAACGAGCACAAAAATATCTGCGCCATTGACCAGCGAAACGAGAGGATATCGAAATCGGGCCATCTTCAGAATCGAAAAAAGCAATTGGGCGATTGGTCTTTTTGAAGCTGCAAGCAATCGTGTAATCAATATTGAGCAATGTCCTGTGCAAGATGAAATCTTCAATGAGATACTCTGTCTGATTCGAGAGAAAATATTCAGCAAAATAACTATAAAAGATGATTTACCTTCTTTTATAGCCTCACGCAGCAACTCTGCTGGCCAGATCTCTCTCGCAATTGCTTTTCATGGGCCAAATTTCGGCTCAACTGCATTGTGGCACATATTGAAGAATGAACAGCGCATATTGTCTATCGATGTGTATGAAGCTGCAAGAGGGACAAATTATTTATGGGGAAATTTTCGGGAAAACATCTTCCTTAAAGAAGCTCTTTTTGAAAGAATGAAAATCAGTATTCCAGACCATCATGATAAAGAACTCTCTTTCGAGCTGAATGCCGGCCCCGGTTTCTTTCAAACAAATTTAAGTACATCACAAGCGATGCTGCAACAGGCAATGCAAATGCTGAAATTAACTAAGAATGATCAGGTTCTGGATCTATTTTCAGGAACTGCTTTTTTTGCCATTTCCGCAGCACAGTTTAGCGATTCGGTAGTAGCAGTTGAAGCTTCTCTCGATGCTCATGCTCTTGCTCAAAAAAACATTGAACGAAACAAGCTGGCCAACATTCAAGCAGTAAATGCAAATGCAGATCGCCCGGCAGACTGGCCAGACAAGATCAAAGAAATGCAGCCCAGTGCTGTCATTATAGACCCGCCCCGCAGGGGAATTTCTCGCTCACTAATGAGCTGCCTGAAAGATCAAAAGCCGGATAAAATCTTAACTGTAAATTGCAAGTTAAGCTCTTTTAATATAATGCAAGCACAGATTCGTGAAGCAGGTTATCAGTTAAGGGAGGTTGTGCCGGTCGATCTTTTTCCGCATACCCTGCACATTGAGGTGATGGCCATCTTTGAACGCCTCTGAAAAAGCTATTCTTTCGACCCATTCGATCGATTGGCTATTTTAATATAGCGTAAGAACATTTCATCTTTGCGTCGCTCTGCCGCTATCAAGCGAAATTTAAGAGCATCTACCTGCAAGGGAGCATAGACCAGCCGATCTTTGTTGTCACCCCCAAGAATAAACGGAGTCAACGTAATAAACAGCTCATCAATTAAACCCGCGTGAATTAATGCACCCCCCAGAGTAGGCCCACCCTCAATTAGAACTTTTTGAAACCCCAGTGAATGCAGTTTTTGAGGAATTTCTGTCAGAGAATTCAGGAAATGCAGGTTTTTTTGGTAGCGTTGTGGAATTCCATAATGGTCGGATGAACTGCTCTGCTGTGGATTTCCATAGCCAGTGACATCAGACCCCCGCTGTGGATTTCCATAGCGGGTAACACAAAACAAAGGTTCAGGATGAGGTTTCTTGAAAAGTCTCAAATCATTTGAGAAACCGCGGTTCGAATCACGAAAAACAATAACCGGCACAGGATGCCGGGGAGATTCAGGCTTTCGTCGAATAAACAGATTCGGGTTATCACTTAACAGGGTAGAACGGGTTATGACGACACAGTCTGCCCATTCTCGAAGTTTATCCATTCGTCGGTGATCTTCACTCGAAGTTGTCTGCCATCCGCCTTTGCCTGCCATAATATGACCATCTAACGACATGGCCATGTTGAGGCGCACATGAGGCCTTGCAAGGCGGGCCAGTTTTCGTTCTCTGGCCCTTTTTTGAGCGTGATTCACGTCAAGAATTGATTGCGCTTGAGGTCTGCCCGAAGATTGGCGAGAGATAAAAATGCACCGGCAAGGCCGAAAATAAGATAGGTGAAACCAAGAAAGCCCAATAGAGCAGTGATCGAAGCAAGATTAAAACCCGCAAATTGCAATTGTGCAGAAGGTACTGCCAGTAATGAATTGACCACTTGCACGGGCAATAATGGGCCTATTATCGTGATCATTTCATTGAGATACCAGGCAGCGGTGTGACCAAAAGGATTGAGACCGACAGAGAGCAGTGCCAGAAATACCAGGGAAGATGCCAGAACCCCATATAGAGTAAATTTTAGGGCAATGAATAAGGCTGTTGCCTCATTGGGCATCTGTTTTCTAAAATAATAATGATTGCGAAGAGCATGATATGCCCCGCGCATCTGCAGTAAAAAGAAAATAAAATTTACATAAGGCACAAAAAGCCAGATTGTCGTAAAACTAGACTTGCGCCGAATCTGGCTGTTTTCGGTACTGACTTTCATATACCGAAAAAAACGCTGCGATTCGTATCGTCAATAAATATTGGAATATACCACTCAAAATCAGGTTCTGTCGCAGTTATAGAATTTCAAAATTTTGTGGAAAAGACAAATCATAGTATGTATTATGTGTATAATTGAGAAGTTCCGAAATTATCAGGTTACTGAAAGAAGACGGATGGCAGCTTCACTACATTAGAGGCAGTCACAACCAGTTTAAGCACCCAACAAAACCGGGAAAGGTGACCGTGCCGCATCCGAAGGCAGAACTTCCCAAAGGTACCGTGAATAGTATTCTTAAGCAGGCAGGATTAAAATGAAATTTCCGATAGCAATTCATAAAGATGAGCATTCTGACTTTGGCGTTACAGTACCTGATTTGCCTGGTTGCTTTTCTGCCGGGAATAGTCTGGAAGATGCAATGCTTCAGACTGAAGAGGCAATTCTATGCCATTTAGAAGGATTATTAAGCGATAATGAGCCCATCCCGCAACCTAAAATGATTGAATCCCATAAGGAAAATAAAGAATTTGAAAAATGTATCTGGGCAATAGTCAGTGTTGATCTTGAAAAGATTTCAGGAAAAGCAAAAAGAGTCAACATAACAATTCCTGAGCGCATTCTGTCTCAAATCGATGAATACGCAATGAAAACCGGCGATTCTAGATCTGGATTATTAACCCAGGCCGCTCTTGAGTATATTCATGACCACAAGCGGTAGAATATCTGCGCAATTCACATTTCCTATCGTTATAAAACTATCTGAAATACGTCAAATTTTAAGGCGGATGACCTTTTCAAACATGAATTACCCCAAAAACAGTTATTTTACCGAATACTTACTCACAACTGCAACTACTAAATACCCCTAGCTGCGGCCATAAGCCGTATTTTTTTAATCAATCTGCATACTTTTTAAGCATTTTTCCGCGAATTTAGGTAGAGTTTTTGCAGTTTTCTTGAGTGCGCTGCACAATCGTGCTGGCATGGGCTTTGCATAAAGCTTGTAAGGTTTTTGTAAGCAGCTTGTAAAAAAGCTGTCAGAACCAAAAAGAGAATTTAGACTCTAGGAGAAAAAAATGAAAGTAAAAGCAATACAAAAAAGTATTGTGCTGGGAATGGCACTCGCGCTGAGCACTGCAATTTTCGCACAAGAAGAAGAAAAACCAAATGGCCTGTTCGTAAAAAACTTATCGAACGGAGCTACTTTGAAAATTGGTGGCTATGTGGATGCATACTACCAGTACAATGGAAATAAGCCAACAAACACTGCCAGCCAAGCAACTGAAACAAAAGGCAGAATTTTCGATACAGAACACAATGACTTCACCCTAGGCTTAGCTCAAACAAAGTTTGAATATGATACAGGTAAAGTTCAAACTGTAGTTGACCTTACCTTCGGCCCAAATGCTGAATCAGGTAACTTTGCAAACCTAGCAGCAAATGGAAATTCAACAACAGCAACTGCAATCAAGCAAGCTTATGTGAAAGCTGAATTGATTGACGGCCTAACAGTAACAGCTGGTCAGTTCGGTACACATGTTGGATACGAAGTTATTGAAGCTTACATCAATGCAAACTACAGCTTATCAAACCTGTTTGGTTTTGGTCCATTCTATCACACAGGTGTAAAACTGGATTATTCAGTTTCTGATAACATTGGCTTGATGGTTGGTCTCGCAAATGGATGGGATGCTCCAGGCAATGCTACTGCTGATAATAACGAAGCAAAATCTGCTTTGGCTCAAGTTTCATTAGTTGATTTGGTTCCAGGTCTATCGATTTATTTGAACTATGTTGGTGGTGCTGAGCAAGCTGGGTCTGAGACCAAAATGCGTCATATTGGTGACTTAACTGCTGCAATGGGATTGACTGATCAGCTTTCGATCGGCTTAAATGCAGCATATGGCACAGATTACAAGAACCTAGGTGCTACTAATGAATCAAACGAAGCATGGTATGGTGCAGCGTTATATATTGACTTTACCTTGAACCCGGGCGAAGAGACTACCCACATGATCAGTACTCGTGCTGAGTATTTCAATGACAACACAGGAGTTCGCGGTCACGGAGCTCGAGTTATGGGCATCACTGGTACTTATACATTATCAATGTACGGTGGCTCATTCATGATCAAACCTGAAGTTCGCTATGATGTTGATCTTGGTAAATCATCAGCATTTTACACCAGAAATGCTAACTCTCAAACAACTGCAATGGTTGCTTTCATCGGAACATATTAATCCGAAGATACGCTTAACTAAAGCATAACAAGACCGGTCAATCAGTAAACACTGTTTGACCGGTTTTTTATTGCCCTAATCTTAGAATTTTTTGATCAATCGAAAATTACTTCTAAATTTTTATTTAAAGATTTGAACCCCCTGTTAATTTTAATATTGATGGGCACCTATAAAAAACCGCATTAGAACTAAAAAAGTGGTTTATCCCCCTAAATTTGCGAGTAAAGGGCCGAGAAAAAATCTTTTTTTCAAGCTGCCCTTTATAAAAACTGTATTATTTTTTGGCTAAATCGTACGATTAATAGTATTATTGATAGTGTTCTATAGGAGAATTTATGAGTGTAGTAGCTATTTCAGCAAATGAGTTAAAGACAAAGGGTGTAGCTATACTTGATAAGGCCACGGCAGATGGTCAAGAGGCAATTATTACAGTCAGGGGAAAAGATAAATATGTAGTTTTACCGATGGAAGCCTACAATCACCTGCGCGAGTGTGAACTTGAAGCAGCCATTCAGGCTGTGAAAAATGATCGAAAAACAGGGAAATATCATATTGAATCTGTTGATGCACATATTCGCAGGGTAATGGATGTATAGAATTATATACACCGAATCTTACAATAAAAAAGCCAAAAAGTTTCTTAGAAAGCACCCCGAAATTCTGGAACAGTATCGAAAAACACTGCAACTGGCAGAGCTCGATATTCATCATCCATCTCTACGTCTACACCCTTTGAAAGGGAAGTTAACAGGTATTCATTCTATTTCAATCAATCTCTCATACAGGATTACCTTATATCTCATTGTTAAAGAAAAAGAACTAATCCCCGTAGATATTGGCACACATGACGAAGTCTACTGAAGCGGCGAATTAGACAACGTAAAACTTAGAGCTACTATTTTTTTTATTCTGTTGCTCGCCAAAACTTCATGGATATGACATTCAGAACATTGCCAGGGAATCTCTGAAAAACTGAAAGTTTTGAAGAAATTCCTGAAAACATGGATGTTTTCCAGCGCGTTTAGCGCGGAATTACCTCTGAAAAAGTGCATGGAGGGACTTTTTCAGAGGCCCCCTAGATAGAAAAATGCTCGGCTATATTTCTACAACCGGCTTTCAGAGCCAGATAAGTTTGACCGGAATTCCATAACAAACTCCCAAAAGAGACATAATCTGCTTTTGGGGTGGTTTTCCACCCTTGGGATCACAAACTATTGGCTATGGATTTCCATAGCGGGGTCGGTTATGCCTGAAGACGGCCATCCGCCCGATTCAAAACAATTACTGGCTTCTCAAGACAGTATTGATCAAAACCCCGAGCATTGAATCATGGGTCATTACAGATTTCTGGTTCGCTTCATACATGCGCTGTACTTCGATCATATTGACCATTTCGGTCACAATATTGACATTCGAGGTTTCGAGATAGCCTTGCAGAATCTCAGTAGGTTTATTGCCCGCAAGCTCCCGCATATCACCGGACTCGGGGGTGGTCATATAGAAAGACTCCCCTTCTTTGAGCAAATGCCGGGGATAATCAACCTCACGCAGTTGCAGTTTATCGAGTAATCTCGGTTGCTCCCAATGATTGGTGTCAGTTCCCCACACTTCCCGGGGGTCATTGCCGATCATATCATTGATCCAGACTTCGCCATTGTCTCGAATACTGAAGTTATGCCGGGCGACCTGTATAGGCCCTTTTTCACCCATGAGCGAGAAGCCATTCGGGGTAACCAGATAGCCCTCTGTATTGACCACAAAAGCTCCGCTGCGGGTCATTCGCGGCCCGCGATTCGTTTGAACTACGAAAAAACCTTCTCCGTTGATTGCCAGGTCACTTTCTTTATCTGTCTTTTTAAGTGTGCCCTGCTCAAAACGTGTAAAGATCTCGTTCACTTCTGAACCGGTACCCAGTTTACCCACCAGAGGTGAAATGTCAAAACTGCCCATGGGAGTCCATCCGACACCGTCATCATTTGTTCTGTGCAACAGCAGTTCTGGAAAGTTTTTGAAGATTACAGTATCCTGTTTGAATGCGGTCTTATCGACGTTCGCGAGATTGTTGGCGGTAACATCCATTTTGGTTTGCATGGCTGTCATGCCCGAAGCGCCCGTATATAATCCTCTTATCATGGTATATTTTCGACAAGGCGGATGGATTCTTGTAGTGAATAAATAAAATGCGAGCTTAGCTTGTACAGAGTCTATACAGTATTATGTCTCATAACTGAAAAATCAACTGTAATCATGCCGATCATAAATGTTATCAAGTCAATATCTAAGGAATCTCTGAAAACTGAAAGTTTTGAAGATATTCCTGAAAACATGGATGTTTTCCCGCGCGTTTAGCGCAGAAAAAAAAAAAAAAAAG
>JAGRNJ010000010.1:0-38762 GCA_020440825.1 Leptospiraceae bacterium
AGGGCGCAAACAATATTGATGTAATATCTACGGATGATATGCTTGCAGGGGTTTTATCTCAACTGAGGGAAAACTGTACTCTTATCATGGCAGCTGCGCCCGCAGATTATAAGCCATTGAAAAAATCAGAAGTAAAAATAAAAAAAACAGAGTCCCCATCTTTAGATCTCGTGCCTAACCCCGATATCTTGAAAACCGTCGGAAAACATGCCAAAGATAAAAACATACCAGTAACCCTGATAGGTTTTGCAGCTGAGACGCATTCAGTAGAAGAGTATGCCAAAAAAAAATTAAAAGAAAAAGATCTTGATATGATTTTCTTAAATGATCTCTCTCGATCAGATTCCGGGTTCGGAGTAGACACCAATCACTTGACTGTTTTTCGACGAGACGGCACTCGAGAAGAATGGCCACTGGCAGGCAAAGAACGTCTTGGCTATATGATTATTCATGAAATTGAAAAATACCGAACCAGCTCTGCCGCAAAATAAAAATGACAGCAATTATCTGTGCATTGTAT
This sequence comes from Leptospiraceae bacterium, assembly GCA_020440825.1. GTDB lineage: Bacteria > Spirochaetota > Leptospiria > Turneriellales > Turneriellaceae > JAGRNJ01. Next base: position 521 of record JAGRNJ010000010.1, read on the forward strand.
GATGAAGCTTTTGAACTGTTGAAAACTTTGTATCCCGCAAAGGCTAATGGTATACGATACTATATCGGGGTAATCAAAGATACTCCGGTTTCACTGTATCTGTCCCGACCGGGCTTACCAAACCGGGAGAAAATTCGCCGTTTTCTGCGTTTATATGATTTCCATACCTGTATCAATATCGGTTTTGCCGGTGCTCTCAAGAATAATCTTGAAGTAGGTCAACTGTTGAAGGTTTCTGAAGTTCAGGATTTTTGTAAAAATAAGATCAAGATCAATAAAACCGGGGTGAAATTAACATCGGTTAACCATCCTGTGGTTGAGGTATCTGAGAAAAATGATCTTCATCTTCTAACTGGCAGTGACATAGTAGATATGGAAGCTTATCGGTTAATCGAACTGCTGCGCGAACCCGAGTTTGCAACAATTGAAGCCCAGGTTCTTAAAATTGTTGGTGATCGATTGTCTGATCGCGACTATCTTGAGAAAGAAGAATATATGAGATCTTATTTTAAAAGCCGATCAATCATAGCAAAATTGAAAATTATCTTTAATACCGGGGTGGCAGATTTTTTTATACTCTACCGCCGAAAAAAAAAGTTACAAAAAAAATTGAAGAGTTCTCTGTTCCACATATTGGTTGGTCAGCAAAAATAAAGCCAAGATCAGTCTATCAGTTTAAATCTGGAACTGATATTGTTTATTGTCTGGGCAAGTTTTTCATCTTTCAGTGTCACTGCCCGCTCAGAATGTGTTGATAATGAGATTTCAACAACATTGTAAGAGTTTTTCCAGTCGGGGTGATGATTCATCTTTTCTGCTTCCAGTGCAATCGCTGTCATAAATGAAAAAGCATCTCTGAAATTTTCAAATGTGAATTTTCTAACCAGTGAGGGGGGGCTAGCAATTTGTTGCCAGTGCTGCATACTTTACTCTCCTAACAACGCATAGTGAAGTACATTGACTCCCATTCTTAAAGCCGATTCATGCTTGACGGGACCATCCCCGTGAACTTCCAGATCTTCCCAGCCGTCGCCAAGATCGGTATTGAATGCATAAAAGGCTACCATGCGGCCACGGTAAAATAATCCCAGTGCCTTAGGGGCTCCGCCATAATGCTCATGAATCTTGGGTACTCCGTTTTTTATTTGATAAGGCGCCTGAAAAATTGTATGTGAAAATGGCAGTTCCTGCAATCGTGATCCCGGGAAAAGTGAGTTCAATTCTGTGCGAATGTTTTTATCCATTCCAAAGTTATCATCTGCAAAAAGAAAACCGCCATTCGTAAGAAATTCCCTTAAATTATCTCGTTCACTCTCGCTAAGCTGAAAACCTTTATGACCTGTAAAATAAATGACCGGTACTTTTCGCCAGGTCGAGTCGGCAAAAGACACGGTTTGTTCGCGGGTTTCTATTTTTGATCGGGTTACCAGTGCAAAGCGTTGCAACAAATTGGGAAGACTGCTTGGGTTAGAGTACCAGTCTCCGCCCTGGTACTTTAATCTGCCGATTGAAATTCTTGCCGCATCAGCGAAAGAAAAGTTTATTGAGAAAAGAAAAAGAATACCAACAGCAACTGCCTTTGACCGGTTAAGAATGTGCATTATTCTTTGCCTGAGTTCTGTGTTCAATTGCTTCGATGACTTGCAAATCTAGTCTTTTCCCGTACGCAGAAATCATTTCACGCAAACAGGTTGGTGATGTAACATTCACCTCGATCAGGGTCTCTCCTATAATATCGATTCCTACGAAAAATAGATCTAATTTATTTAAATAGGGTTTCAGTTTTTCTATTATTTCTAATTCCCGTGGGGTAATCTCGGCCGGCAATGCCTTACCGCCCGCTGCAAAATTATTTCTGTGATCAGTTTCTGAATGCATTCGCAAGATTGCGCCCAAGGGCTCCCCATCTAACAATAGAATCCGTTTATCACCTTCTGTAGCGGCCGGCAGATATTTTTGCAGAATAACATATTCTTTGCCTTGCGCAGATAAGGTTTCGAAAATAACATTTGCATTTTTATCTTCAACTTCAGTTAAGAATACACTCGCCCCACCAAAGCCATTGGCAGGCTTTACAGCTATCTTTTTATGCTCCTGTAAAAATTTTTGAAAGTCTGTTAGATCACAGGTTATTTCTGTGATTGGGGTTACGTCATTAAATTGTGCTGCCCAAATCTTCTCGTTGACGCTTCGTAATCCCAGCGTTGAATTGATGACAGGTATTTCTTCAGGTAAATAATCGAGAAACCAAGTATGGGTCAAATATTTTGCATCGAACGGAGGGTCAGTTCGAATCAGAAATGCATTTATTTCATCTGCTTTCAATTCACGTTTCTCATGAAACAGAAACGGCTCAGACTTATTATCTGTTGGCGTAACCCGTTCGGCTTTCAGAACTAATTTGCCGGCCCGTAAGACAAATGAATTTGCAAATACTACCCATGCTTCGTGGCCACGTTCAACAGCGGCGAGCATGAGCACGTAAGAAGTATCTTTCGATATTTTTAAACCAGCAAGCGGATCAACAAGAAATACGAACTTCATTGCCGACATTGTTTTGCAATTCGTTGATCTCTAATCGTGCAGATAGACCGGCAAGACGGGTCATCGTTTTGTACATATACATCTGTTTTTCACAAATTCCGTACTCAGAAGATTTGCCGAGCTCAAAAGGTTCAAAAATCATGCCGGTTGAATTCAAATTCTCGCGGTCGTTCTTCTCATTATTAATTCTGAAAAAGGAACCAATAGTCTGTGAACCGATTTGATACAGACACACTTCAGCAGATTTCTCATTGCGACGAATGATCGTAGGAACACCTTCTTGTAAAATGAACGAATCAATGACTCTGGCAGATTTGCCCTTAAATAAACGATTTTTATTTTTCCGGTTCATTCCTGCAATTTCAGAGGCATCTTCAACAGGCAGTAATCCCATGCCGTAAGTTCCATAATCTGCCTTCAAAAACAGGAATGGTTTTGAGTCTATTTCATATTCCTTATATTTTTCAGCTATTGATTTCAGAAGTTCAGCAGCATTATCAGCAAGCCGTTCCCGATCTGCATCGATGTTGATGTCAACATGGTTTTCGCGCCGCCACAGAGAGGTTATAAACCAGGGATCTAAACCTGCACGCTCAGCTAAGATAGCAGCCAAAGAGTCCATGAAATGAAAATGGCGAGACTTGAGTCTCGAATGCCAACCCGCTTTCGGTGAGGGATACACCTTCAGGTTTTCGCTCAACAAAGGCTCAGGTATGCCTTTCATTAGATCATTATTGAGTATTACAATATCTGGCTTTGCTACGGCCAAAGCTTTTTCGAGAGTATAGACTTTAAGGGCTTTGCCAGAGATACTTTCCAGGTTTAAAGAATCATCGCCGTCATATGTTTCACCTTCGACCTGAAAGGCTGTGGAAAAAGTCACCGTTGCGCCTGATCTGCTCAATAGTTCTTTCAGTACGACTACATTTTCCAGATACCATTTATTTCTTGTATGCTCTTCAATGACAAGTAAAATTGACTTTGGTGCATTCAGGCATTCTTCGAGCAGACGATATGTCTGGGTAGCGGCATTAAAACGGTCATTTACGTGTATATTGTTGAATCCCGCAGGATAAAGGTTCGTATCAACGATCGCAGCTTTAAACCCGGCATCGCGTACATCTACTGAACTGTAAAAAATTCCGCCTGACTCTTCTTCTTTAATTTTCAGCCATGAGTCTAGGCTGTCGCGGGCAGTATAAAGTTTCTCTGCCAGAAGACGATTCACGATTTTATACCAACCAGATCTTGTAATTCTCCGTTCTGGTACATTTCAGTTACGATATCGCAACCTCCTACAAATTCTCCCTTAACATACAATTGAGGCAGGGTTGGCCATTCAGAGTATTGTTTAACTGCTTCTCGAACATTCTGATCTGCCAGTACATCTCTGGTTTCGTATTCAACCTGCAGAGAATTCAAGATTTGCACAACCTGTGCCGAAAAACCGCAGCGAGGCATTGTGCGATCGCCTTTCATGTACAGCAGTATATTATTTGCTTTAACTTCATCGTCAATTTTTTTCAAGGTTTCCTTTAGTGCTTCCATTGTATTACTCCGTTTCTAAATTATACTGATGTTTTTCCTGATTCCATTTTTCAGGAGTGAATGTTTTTAGTCCCATGGCATGTACTTTCTCTTTGAGATGGGCACTAAGCGCCGACATTACAGCTCGGTGCTGTTTTATCAGAGGCTGGCCGTCAAAACTCTCAGAGACTACAACCGCCTGCAAATGCTGACCATCCCGATAAGGATCGAGAATGTAAGCAGTTGCACCCGGAATCGCTTTTTCAATCGTATACTTTAGTTCGTCTAACATAGTTATTCTTACTCACATTTTATAAAATTCCATTCATCACGACGAATATATATGAGGTGGGTCAGGGGGCAGACGTAACAGTGGTTTTTATTCAGTTTTTTATAGCCTATTTTTCTTAAACCATTCTATGATGTCTAAAGATTCATATAACGGCTTTCCCTCAATGACGAGGCAGGGCACCTGGCTTTTGCCGCCGATTCTGATCAGTTCATCGCGGTTTGACGGTTCTTTAAGAATGTCTTTCATAGTTACTTGAATATTATTTTGCTGCATGAACTGCAGTACTCTTCTACAGTACGGGCATGATTCAAAATAGTACAGCTGCAGTTTCATGCTCATAAAGTACCAAAAGAAATAAAGATTTTCAATAATAACGGATGACCCATCTCTATTGTGGGCGGTTCGCCAGATATTTATCTACTGCATCTTGTTTTTGTTTGAGACGCGCAAGGTGATTTCCTGTATAGACTGCAAAATTTATCTCATCGGTCATGATTTCATGGCGAATACTTTCGAGGGAACCAAGATCGAGTTCGAAATTATATTGACTGGCTTCTTTGGCATAATCTCTGGCTTTTTCCCAATAGGGCAATGCTTCGCGGTAAAAACCTTCTGCCACTGCAAACGAAACTTTTAATTCATCTGCGAAATCAAGATTATAAAAATATAAATGCCGCTTATCGTACTGCGAGCCAAGCCGCAGATAAGAACGCATAATCTTGAGATTGATATGCATGAACATCATCAATCTGTACTTATGATACTGTTCCGGTGTCTCTATTTTACATAAGGCCTGAGACGGATGCCTGAATTTTTTTTCGAGGGCTATTTTCAAAAAAAAGATATTGCGACGAAGTTCTTCTGTCCCGTAAATCTGTTTGAGTGAATACAACAGAAAAAAATCTTCAACAAACTGCGGATTCCACTGGTGCAGACGTTTGGGAATCCAGTCGCTGAATTTAGTGTACATTTCAGACTGGTCATAGTAATAATCAAGGCGCAATTGTGCTGCCAAATTGGCTGTAACCAGGGTCAGCACTAAAGTTGCAACTAATCTTCGACCAGATAGAAACACAGTATATAGTCGGCAAAAATTCGATTTTTAAGAAGTAAAAGAAGGTGAATAATACTCGCAGGTGTGACGATAATCTTTAAAGAGGACGTATGGGTAATTATTCAGACAATATAGCCAGACAAATCGAAGAGAGCATTGCAGTAAAGAATATGCTGCTCAAAGAATCTGATTCGATTGAAAATGCCGGTTTATTGTGCGCCCTGGCTTTGAAGAACAATAAAAAATTATTGCTGTGTGGCAATGGTGGGTCGGCAGCAGATGCCCAGCATATAGCCGCCGAGCTGGTGATTCGTTTTAAAGGCGGTAATGAACGTCGGGGATTACCCGCCATGACTCTTTCGCCTGACCCGTCAACGATAACGGCGTGTGGCAATGACTATGGTTTTGAAAAACTGTTTTCGAGAGGGGTTGAAGCCTTTGGTCAGCCTGGCGATGTTCTAGTGGGAATTTCAACTTCAGGTAACTCCCAGAATGTACTGTATGCCATAGAAGAGGCCCGAAAAAAAGAAATGAAGATTATATTATTGTTGGGTGGCAGTGGTGGCAAAATGAAAGGGATGGGAGATGTCAATGTTACTGTACCGTCTTCTGTAACAGCTCGAATTCAAGAGAGCCACATTACAATTGGTCATATTATCTGCTCAATCATAGAAAAGGAATTATTCAATCTCGATTAGATGATACGACATTTTTTAAACCTCCCAATCTGGATCAAACTGGTAATACTCACAACCGGGCTTTTCACGGTTGCGGGTTCGGGTATGACAATCTATACAACCATGACCCAGAAAAGTATTGCCATTGAACAGGCTAGAGAGTTTGCCGAGGGCATTGAGCAGATTACCCTTGCCGGACTCACCAGTATGATGATGACAAATACCATTGATCAACGGGAAATTTTTTTAAGCCAGATCAACAAGAGCTCTAATATCAAGTACTTAAAAATATTGAGAGGCGAAGAGGTTAACAAACAGTTTGGCGCAGGAAAAGGTTCAGAAATGAATCCTGATAAAGATGAAAAAAGCGTTCTCAATACAGGGAAACTTATCAACCGAATTGTAGAAACTGACACGGGTAATCATCTCGAAATTATTAATCCCATTAAAGCGGCAAGAAATTACCTGGGCCGTCCCTGCCTTGGCTGTCACAATGTGCAGGAAGGTGCTATTCTCGGAGCTTTCAGTGTAAAAATTTCTCTCGAAAATGTAGATGCAAGAGCGGATGACTTTACCCTCAAATTATATTTGATAGGGTTTTCATTGTTTCTGTTCTTAACACTGGGAATCTTTTATTCGAGCCGATATTTTATTGGCAGACCATTGCAATATATGGTTTCAGAAATTAAAAGGGTTTCAGAAGGTGATCTAACCCGTCAGATACATAATCGTTCTACCGATGAAATCGGCAGATTAATCATGACTGTAAATCATATGATCAGTTCGCTGGAAAATACAGTGAAGCTTACCCGCAACAGCTCTGAAGATTTGAATTCTTTGTCTGAAAGTGTAAAATCAATTTCAGAATTAATGCAAGACAGTGCCCAAGACCAGGCCCAGCTGCTTGCTGAAAAGTTAAAACTGCTTGAATCTATAGGGCATAATATTACCGAGAATGCAGATCTAGCTGGTAAGTCGGGAAAAATTGCCTCCCAGGTTTCAGAAAGTGCAACCGATACCAACGAGGCTGTGAGCGCAACCATCCGCGCAATGAATGAAATTGTCGAAAAAATTAGCATTGTGCAGGAAATTGCAGAACAGACTAATTTACTTGCATTGAATGCAACAATCGAAGCAGCGCGTGCCGGTGAATATGGCCGTGGTTTCGCAGTAGTTGCCTCTGAAGTAGGCAAGCTTGCCGAAACCAGCAGTACCGCAAGTAAAGAAATCGGAGATATGGCAAAAAGCAGCATTGAAATTGCCCGCAATGCAGGTGAGATGTTAAAAAACCTGATGCCCAGAATTTCAGAAACCAAAACCAGTATTGAAGAAGTCAGCTCTTCAACAAGAACCCAGCTCACAGAAGTTACTGAAATCAAGAACTTCATAAACAGTATGCAAAATGAAAGCCAGAATTCTGTTAAGATCGCCAATGATCTTGCCCAGAGTTCACAAAAGCTGGCCGGTCAATCTTCAGAATTGCTCAATCTTGTTTCTGAATTCCAATTAAAAGAATAACTCAGGGAATCCATCCCCGGTGTTGCTCTGTCTGCTTTGAGAGAAAATCAATATAATCAGACAGAGCTTGAACCTCACCTTCTGTAAGTTGCTTTTCACTATTGACAAGCGAGTAAAAAAACGGCGGCATTTCATTATTTTTAATTTCCCTCAATGATTTTTCGAGTATTCTCAGTTGCTTTAGCTTAGAGTACTTGTCCCAATTCTCAAAGATAAACTGTTCCCGAGCCTCTTCTATTTCATTATTAATGTAAAATGAAACAGGGTTTATTCTGGCATACCAGGGCAAGGTTGGGTTCAGGGAATGACAGTCTTTGCAGTTTACTACAAGTGGTCGTATGATCTTTTCAGGGCTCGGGATTGCAATCGTTGAGGGGATGATTTTCACCTGTTTTACCGGCAAAACCTGAATCAGCACAAAAATACCTGTGAAAAGAATCCCAGTAATCCACAGGTTTTTTTGTCGAGAAAATATTGTCACAGATCACGGGAAGTATTTCTATATTCATTGCCAAGAACTAATTTTAAAAAAAATAACAAAATCATGAAACAAATTGTCTGTTTTGGGGTATATACCAGTTAACAGAGATTTAATCTCTGCAAAAAAAAGTGTTAAGAGGATAAAATGTATCAAAGCCCATTGAATATACAACAATTTACAGGAAGACTGGTTAGAGACCCCGAGATCAAGCAGACCCCAACAGGGAAAATGATTTTGAGTTTCTCACTCGCATATGCGACCCGTCATTCCAGCGATCGAGAGGGCAGTTTTACCAGCTACATCAATGTCGAGGCCTGGGAAAAACTGGCGAACCATTTTGCAACCCGGCTCGAGAAAGGCATGCAGATTCTTGTGAAAGGCAGTCTGGTGCAAAACCGCTGGGTCAGCGATGGCCAAAAGAAATCGGTGTTTAAGCTGGTTGCCCAGGCAATATCAATTACTGATCTTAAACGTCGACCTGCTGAAAGTACAGAGAGCGCCGAAAACCTCGATCAAGTGGCCTGAATTTCAGATTAAGTCGCAGAATCCAGGAAGGGGATAGGCCCTTCCTGGATACCAACATCATATTTTACCTTTTGCAAGTGAAGATATGGCTTCAGTATATCGTTCGACTTCACCTTTGCGTGATGACCAGCCTACAATTCGTACACCGATCATCAGATCGGTTTCCTGATTAAAGCCAGTGTAAATAATCTCTGTAAACACTGTTATTGGTTGCTGTAGTTTAAAGATCACATCAAAACTGAACCCTTTCTGGTGAATCAAAAAAGTTTTTAATTCTTCATCTACAATTCGAATCTGCAGACCACCTTTCGACAGATTGGTAATCTCTTGTCTTTTGTTGATCATCATTGTATTTGAGTCGCGAATTCTATCTACCATTTCAAAGGTCAATGCTTTCAGTTCCATTGCCTTATCCATACCAATCGGTTCAGACTTTGAAACCAGTTGAATATAACCTAACGGGATCGATAAACCATCATGGCCTACATAGATAACTGGAACGATCATTTCTGAAATGATTTTTCTATGACGATAGCCTTCCATGACCGCCCCAATCTCTGTATTCAGGTATTCACGGTAGTCGATAAATGCTTCAAGATCTGGCGGCATATAGCTCATTAAATCTTGTGAGTTTTCTACCCATAAAATTTTACCGCTTTTTCTAACCAGCTCGAGTTTGTCATCCGACTTATCAAAAACAGAAACCTTGACTTCATCTGCCATGCCTTGAAGTCTCTTTTCATATTCTGATAAATGAACCTTTACCGAGGTCGGTACATTAAAAAGAGAAGCCTTGATGACATTGCGGGCTGCCCGAATATTATTTACCACTACACTTCCGGCTGGGGCAATAACCCGATCATTTTTTCTTTCTGACTCGGCAATTCTAAGTTGAGAGATATGAATTTTGTATCGATTTTCTGGCAACCGGTCTTCGATAATACAGACAGCATCCATATACTTCTTGAAGACTCTATACAGTGTAACTGATTCGTCTAAATCAATTGCACAATATACGATAGCGCGGTCTTTATCGATAATTTTTTCAAAAGCGACAGGTATCATTTCAAATTCGCCTTTGATAAAAAATTTACGATTGAGCATATATGTTTTCAACATATGCTCAATTTTATCTGGATCAGAAATGACCTGATATTTTCTCTGGGTTCTCTCTTTAATGCCGGCCATTGGTTTCCTCGGTTGCTGAAAAGACTTCTACTCTAAGCGGGAAAGTATTGATATTTGCTTTTATTTCGCAACTATTTTTATAATATCGGACATTGAAACCATTTATTTATCATTTTAACAACTATGATGCACAGAAATAGTCTCAAAAGGCCAGCTTGATTGCCCTTGTGCTTTTCGAGTCAGTATAAACACTTATACTAAACAGTATCTTCATCGGAATAGCTTGACGCCTCAAATTAAGAGCCGGTTCTGCAACTATGAGCGACAACCGACATACCTTAATCAGTGAATTACCCGAGTATAAAGAAAAAATTCATGAATTGAAAATGAGCAATCATCATTTTGCCAAGCAATACTCTGAATACGAAGATTTAGATAAAGAAATACACCGAATTGAAATTGGTGAAACTCCTGACTCTGACGAGTACCTGGAAGATCTCAAGAAAAAAAGACTCGCTCTTAAAGATGAGCTGTTTCATACTTTAAAGAACTCCTGAAGAACTTTTCCTTGCACAAGGAAAAAGTGCTTTGCTTGCTAAGTATAGACTGTGTCTTTGAAAAAAGAGGACGCAGTCAATGAAAGAAAAAGAGCCGAATGAAAATCATCGTGATGATGCTGCACACCAGATCAAGAGTGTAGTTGAAAGTTCCTTCAAAAAAGTTATAGAAATCATAAAAAAGGGTATATTGAGTGGTGATTTAACAAACACTACTGCCCTTCAATCTGCTATTATTAAGACTGCCCGTCTAATTGGGGCGGCAGCACAACGGTTCTTAAATGATGAGGCAGTTTTAAGGGCCGCTTCGATCAGTTATTCTTTGATTATCAGCTTTGTGCCTTCGCTGGTTGTTGTTTTATTGATTGGCGCTCGGGTAATCAACACGGACGAATATTTTGAACTTGCGAAAGAAATGGTTCGCAAAAACGGAATTCCTATTGACATTGATCCCTATATCAATGTCATAAAAGAGCTAATTCGAAACGCCGGGGCCATTGGTGGGGTTGGTCTTTTGATTCTCATGTTTACTGCAACCAGTGTTCTAAGAAATGTTGAAAATGCGTTGAATCGAGTCTGGCGGGTAATCAATAAAAGGCCCTTTATTCAAAAAATATCCGGTTTTCTGATGGTGATGATTTTCGGACCTCTTCTACTTGCGATCGGGATTTCTTATGCTCAATGGTTATTAGGAAAATTTGCATCTCCCGATCTTGAGCAGATTCGTTTTCTCGATGACCGTACTGTCGTTCTGGGCCAAAAGTATGTATACATTGAACAAGATGGTCAAAAAAGATGGCGGTATTCAAACATACTCGATAAGATTGATTTTGACTATAACAATCGCACATTAATTCACAGTGGAACAGAAAACAAATTTCTGACTCTGGAAGAATCTGCTGTATTTACCAACAAGGTGCAAAAACCTGATCTGGCAACTCTCTCAAAAACTGCATTTACCGATATTGCCAAAAAAAACCAGACAATCATCATTATCACATCTGATGGAACAATCTTACGTTCGAGTGATGCAGGTGAAATTTACTATGCTACGAAAATTCAAAGAGAACAATCAAATTGGCTCTTTAATGTTCGGCTCAATTCAGTGCTCATGATCACTGAAAAGGTTGGGTTTATTGCCGGTTCAGGCGGGGTGTTGCTCAAGACAACCGACGGAGGGGAAGACTGGTCTGCAGTTGGACCCCTGAATCGGGAAATCGATTACAAGGCCGTCAGTAATAACTCTAAGGGCGAAATCTTTGTGGTAGGTTCATCGTTTACTGTTCTTAAATCGACAGACCAGGGTGAAACATTCGAATCAATTGATTTGAGTTCTAATGCTGCTGATCCTCTTAAGACATCATTATTCAGTATTAGCTTTAATGAGAATTATGGTTATATTGCCGGTGATTTTGGTACAATAATGATGACCCAAAACGGCGGATCGACCTGGGTATCTAAAATCATTTCACGCAATTATGACTTTCGCTCAGTTTTTGCACTGAACTCTGGTGCATCGATTGTCGCAGGTGACAAGGGGGCACTAAGAATCGGAATTACAGATAAAGAAAACCGCACCTCTTTTATACCGGTAAAATTTCAAACTGAAAGTGATATTCATGGTACTGCTTATAACGCTGAAGAAGACAAAATAATGCTTGTTGGTGCAAATTATAATATTATTGCAAGTAAAAATACATTGTCAGATATTTTGAATTCGGGAAAAGATCCTGAATTTGAGATTATTCAAGAGTCTCCTTTCTGGAGAAAATTGATTTCAGCATTGGGGAATGTTATTCTGCCTTTTGCCGTTATCTGGCTCTTGTTCTTTCTGGTTTATCTGATAATACCGTATACCGAAGTTAACACGAAGGCAGCTGCACTGGGAGCGGCTGTGACTTCTACGATCTGGGTTGTGTTCCTGTTGGGCTATAAATATTACCTCACTTCTTTCAGTGTTGGTACGTTTGCGATTTATGGCACTCTGGCAGCCATACCGCTTACTCTGTTGATGGTGTATATATCAGCACTGATTATGCTGTTCGGTGCTGAGGTCGCATTCTTATACCAGTACCCCGGTATGATGCGTATCGGCAAAAAGCATTATCATGATATTAATGCAAAAAAGCAGATCTGGCTGGGACTGGCAGTTCTGTATTATCTCACAACAGCATTTAAAAAAGGGCATGGTGCAGTCAAAGAGGCAGCTCTTATTCGTGTATGTGGTAACAACCAGGATGAATTCACTTACATTATTCACAAATTCGCAGAAAAGAAGTACGTTGAAAAAGGGGAAGGCGGTGCCTGGCTTTTAGGTAGAGATCCTGCTACAATAAACTTGCTTGAAGTGTTAGAAGAACTGGAAACTACCGATTATCACATACCTGCAATACAAGATAAAAATCATTTTGCTGCAAAAACACAGAAACTGTTTAACTTGGTTTTGAAGTCGAGATCAGAAATTTTACATAAGGTTACTCTGGCAGATTTGATTAACTGACTATATTGAAATGAAACTGAAGTCAAGTCTGCAAAATATAAAGATTCTTCTTTGCGAAGATGATTCTGATACATTAAATCTGCTGAAAAAGTACCTCGAAGAATCAGGTGCAAATTTAGAAACAGCAAATAATGGTGCCGTCGGTTTTGAAAAATTCAATAAGTTTGACCCTGATCTTTTGATAACCGATTTAAGCATGCCCGATGTTGATGGGCTAACCCTCATTGAGAAAATCAATAAAATCAAGAGTATACCATGTATAATTCTCTCTGCATATGGGGATGAGAATGCACTGCTAAAGGCTATTGAAATTGGGGTTACAAAATTCATTCGTAAACCTGTTAAAAAAGATGATTTCTTAAAATCGGTTTCGGTAATAACAGATGCTCTGATACTAAGAAAAATTTTCGAAAAACGAGAACAAATGATGTTATCGGTTATCGAGAATATGCCATTCCAGGTAATTGTACTGGAAAATAAAAATATAGTCTATGTTAACCCTGCACTTTTAGAATACCTTGGCTTGAAAAATTTAAGCCAAGTCACAAAAACAGGCTTTTCGATGGATGAATATATTTTTGACAGGGGAGACCCCCGTTTGTTTGCTAAAAAATTTACTGATTGGTCTTATGAATTGGCTGAATCAGAAGAATCAGAAATTCTAATTGGTCTCGGTGAAAAAAATCAAAAAGACAATGATTACAAAATATTTGCAGTAAATATTCGTCCCACACAAGATAAAAATATTATCATCGTAATTTTCAATGATATTACGCGTTTTGAAGATGAAATCAATAAACATAAACGGGTTGCACTTTTAGACCCGTTGACTCAGGCACTCAATAGAAACAGCCTTAATGAATCATTTGATGTGATGATCAATAATGCAAAAAACAGTTCAAAATCCTTTTCAATCATTATTTTTGACATAGATTTTTTCAAAAAAGTCAATGATACTTTCGGTCACCAGATCGGTGATGAAGTTCTCAAAACCATCGTAGCCATTGTTGCAAAGATTATTAGACAGTCCGATAAACTTTTTCGAATCGGGGGAGAAGAGTTTCTGTTACTCTTACCTGATACTGCTGGCAAAGGAGCAATGATGCTGGCAGAAAAACTGCGTCTGGCAATTGCAAATCATGATTTCAATGAAATAAAAAATCTTACCTGCAGTTTCGGTGTTTATGAAGCGTTGTTCAACGAGAATCCCGAGTCAATAATGGCAAAAGCAGACAGTGCCCTTTATCAGGCTAAGAAATCTGGTCGCAACCAGACAAAATCGGCGAATTAATTATGGCTATACTTATAGTAGACGACTTGGAAATAAACAGAAAAATTTTAGTACAAATTCTTTCTGCTGCAAAGTATCATGAACTTATTGAAGCTGAAAACTCCTTTCAAGTTCAAAAGACATTAGAAAAATCATACTCTGATAACCGCACGGTTGACTTGATATTACTTGATATTCTTCTCGATGAAGAGAATGGTATTGATCTATGCCGATCAATCAAAAACAACATGAAATTCAAAGATATTCCTATCATAATGGTAACTGCTCAAAATGATAATACTGACTTAACAGAAGCATTTGAAGCCGGAGCTATGGATTTTATCTCCCGTCCCGTCAGAAAAGACGAGCTGCTTGCCAGAGTTTCATCGGCTATTCGTCTCAAGAAAGAGATGGATAAAACCAAAATCAGAGAAAACCAACTGCAGGAAAGCGAAGAAAAGTTTCGCAAATTCTATGAGGCGGCTTTCAAAGCAACATCTGAAGGGATTACAATTCATAAAAACGGGGTTATTCTGGATGCGAATCACAGTTTTGCCCGTATGTTCGGGTATAACTTATCTGAAGTTATAGGCAGTCATCTTTTGCGATATGTACAGGATTCTTCTGTCGCACTGTTACACTACCATCTTGATGGAAATCATGAAGAGATTATTGAAATATCTGGACGCAGAAAAGACAACTCTACATTCTTTGCAGAAGTGCTTGGTCGTGTAATTCCTTATTCCGCGGGGTACGCCAGGGTTGCCGCCTTTAGAGATATTACCGAACGTAAAAGATCAGAAGAAGCATTGCACAGCTCACTCGAGGCTTTGCATAGCAGTGAAGAACGTTATGCTCTGGCAATGCGGGGGGCTAACGACGGGCTTTGGGACTGGAACCTTAAAGGCAATACAATCTATTTTTCTGAGAGATGGAAAAATATGCTCGGTATTCCTGCGAATGAGAACATGTTTCGACCTTCAAACTGGTTCGACAGGGTACATCCGCAAGATCGAGATAAAACACACCGTGCACTTGAAGAACATTTGAAAGGCCTGACCTCTCATTTTGAAATTGAACACAGAATTATAAATGTCAATGGTGATTACCGTTGGATGTTAAGTCGCGGAATCGCGCTCAGAGATCTGAACGGTGAGTCTTATCGAATGGCCGGGTCAATGACAGATATCACAGACCGAAAAAAGGCCGAAGCCCAGTTATTGCATGATGCATTGCATGATTCTTTAACTGGTCTTCCGAACAGAACCTTGTTTCTTGACCGTTTACAGCATGCCATGGATATACGCAAAAGATCGGGCTCAGGTTTGTTTGCAATTATGTTCATCGATTTAGATCGCTTTAAGATGGTGAATGACAGTCTCGGCCACCTTGTTGGCGATGAGCTTCTCAAAAGTATTGCGCAACGTCTGCAACAACATGTTCGTACCGGTGATACGATTGCAAGGCTTGGTGGTGATGAGTTCGCAGTACTAATGGAAAATATTCGAAATTATGAAGAAGCCACTGAAGTTGCAGATAGACTAAACCGGCTGCTGAATAAATCAATCATCTTGAATTCACAGGAAATTTTCCCGAGTGCCAGTATTGGTATCACCTACTCAGATATGGGGTATGAAAAACCAGACGAATTATTGAGGGATGCAGATACAGCAATGTATGCTGCCAAAGGTCAGGGCCGAAACCGGGCTGTTGTTTTCAGTCAGGCAATGCGCAGTTTTGCAGAGAATTCCCTGAAACTTGAAACAGAGCTACGCCGGGCAATCGATGCAAATGAGTTTGTTACATATTTTCAACCAATATTGTCGTTATCGACTGGGAAAATAACAAAACTAGAGGCATTGGTAAGGTGGATGCATCCGACTCGTGGCCTTGTGAGGCCTGTTGATTTTATCTCTCTTGCTGAAGAGACAGGACTTATAGCAGAAATTGGTTTGCAAGTTTTAGACCAATCTGCTTTAGCATTGGCAAAATGGATCAAACAAGGGTATGATCAGCTGGTCGTCTCATTCAATATTTCAGCCGGTCAATTTCAAGATAATGAACTCGGTAAAAAGCTGCTTGAAATAATTACTGCACACAAATTAGAGCCGAAGCAATTCAAGATCGAAATCACTGAAAGTGTTGCTATGGTCGGCTTAGAAACAACTTTAAGAACCCTGACTGAACTCTCAAACCTCGGGTTTTCTATTGCGATTGATGATTTCGGCACCGGTTATTCTTCTCTGGGGTATCTTAAAAAATTTCCAATTCAAAGTCTTAAAATTGACAGGTCTTTTATACAAGATCTGCCTGATGATGAAGATGATGCAGCAATCACCCGTGCTATAATTGCATTGGCATCCAGTTTGAAAATTGAATGTATAGCCGAAGGTGTTGAAACGATCGAGCAGCTCCAGTACTTAAAATCTTTGCGGTGCGAAGAAATACAAGGTTATTTGTTTAGTCCGCCGGTTTCAGTTAATGAAGTTGAAGCACTATTGAAACTTGATAATCCACTGGGACTTTAAATAGAGCCTGAAACAACCGTTAAATTGCGACCTTCAAACTTCTCGATTTCTTGAATAAATTCAATGGGCGGCCTGCGTGGCTTGAACTTCTCGCGATCTACTACGATCTGGGTTGCAGTACCAGTTGCGATAATTGTTCCATTTTTTTTATCAAAAATACTGTACTCTGTATCGATGAAAGACCTTCGAATGGCAGCAATTCTGACCGCCGAAACAAGTTTTTGAGATAAAAAAGCCTGGGACCGATATTCCAGTGAGGCCCGCACCAATGTTGTTGTTAGAGTTCCGTCTTTTCTTGAAAAATTCTTGTAATTAGAGAGCTTACTGAAATAGATTACTCTGGCTTCTTCAAAATAATTAAGGTAGACACTATTATTCACATGTTGATACGGATCTAAATCTCGCCATCTAACAATAACTTCAGTAAAGACCGGGAAGGCTTCCCATGGTTTTCCGCCTTTTGGACGTTTCGGGGGCATTATTTTCAATTTTCCAATCAACTGTGTTGTAAAGTTATTTTTCGAATACCGGAGTAAATTTCAGATGTCCATCGGTAAAAAGCAGCTTTTAACTCGTTTTCGATATAGAATTGTGATTGCTAAAACATCCATCCACCTTCCCCTTTTTCGTAAATTTTAGATGTCTGCATGCTGCAATATTTATTGACAAAATACAGAAATCACGTTGTTTGACAGTTGACTATGGCAGCCGAAATTAACATTAAAAATCTGGGTGGCGGCAAAGTTATTGCGTATTTGAATGGCAGGTTAGATGTAGCAGTGTCTGGTGATATTGAAGAGAAGCTTGTAGCTGCCATCGAAAAAGACAGTATTAAAAATATGGTGCTCAATATGGATAAAGTTGAGTACATGTCATCTTCCGGGTTCCGGGTTGCAATTGCGTTGTTGCGACGCTTAAAAGATGAAGGCGGTCAGCTCAAAATATGTTGTTTAAAGCCTGCTGTTAAAAGAATATTTGATGTGATTGAGTTGACCTCTCTCTTTGAAATATTCGATTCTGAAGAAAGTGCCGTTGCCTCATTGGGCTGATTCATGAAAACTATTAAAATTCTCCTTTCAGTGCTGTGTTGCAATACATTTGTGCTCGGCAGCCTCGTATGTGATGTACCTGCTAATAAACCTGCGGCAAAAGTTGAAACTGCACAAAAAAAAATAGAAAATAACGCACTAGATAATCTTTCAGAGCCTGCCCAGGCGATCCTTACGGGTAAATTCGAACCTTCTAAGAATTCAGGGTTTGCAAAAATTCCAGATGAGTATTCAACTCGCTCTGGTCAGTATTTGAATAAACGTGCCCTGGAAGCCTTCATTGAAATGAGCCAAGCCGCCCGAAAAGACGGTATTGAACTGTATATTCTCTCTGCGACCAGAAATTTCAACGCCCAGAAGTCTATCTGGGAGGGAAAATTCAATGGTACCCGAAAAACCGAGGGAAAAAATCTGAAAAATGAAATCAAAAATGAACTTGAACGAGCCAGGTTTATCTTACGGTTTTCTTCAATGCCGGGAACCAGCCGTCACCACTGGGGAACCGATTTTGATATCAGTTTTGATCAAAAAAATACTTCGGGAATGTTGACCAATTCAAAGTATGAATCGGGCCCGGGTTTAAAGGTTTTTGAATGGCTGCAAAAAAACTCTGCCCAGTTTGGTTTTTGTCTTCCCTACCTGGGAAAACCTGAACAACGACGATCAGGATTCAATGCCGGTTACCAGCAAGAAAAATGGCACTGGTCTTATAAACCTCTTTCAGCTCGTTACTTGCGCGATTTTGAGAATCATCTCGAGAAGCTTCAGCCGTCGGGTTTCGATGGCGATGATTCAGGCAAAGTATTATTCAAAGATTATGTTTTGAATGTAAATCCTGAATGTCTGTTATAGACTATTGCTCAGGTTTTACAAGGTAAACTGTTGTTCTTTTTTCATTCTTAAAGTATTGTTTTACCGCATTCTGGATTTGTTTTGATTCAAGTTTTTGCATTTTTTCGAGTGAACTGAAGAATTCTTCATAAGAACCAAAAATCAGTTCGGCATAACTCAAAGAATCTGCCAATCCCGCATTGGCAGAAAGTGAATCTACCAGCGAAACAAAATAGGCATTCTTAATTTTTTTCAATTCATCGTCAGAAACTCCGTTTTCTGCAATTTTATTGAGTTCTTCGAGAATCACTGTTTCGAGCCGATGATAATCTTTATGCTGAAAAGGGGACGCAATTATTGTAAAAGTAGACTCCTGTTTTCCCCCCGGTAGGCTTGAGTAACTAGAGATACTAGATGCAATTTTTTCATCAATTACAAGTCTCTTAACGAGTCGTGAAGTGTTCCCCTGTGTCAAAATCAGACTTAACGCTTCTAACGCAATATCATCAGAATGAGTTACAGGCGGTCTTTTAAAACCGGTTAACAAGACTGGTGTATGCTCTGCGACCAATTCTGCTCTTCGATGTCCATTTTGAGCATCGAGTTCAATGGGCGGGTATTCAGGGTCAGACCCCGCGGGTAAATCTTCAAAGTGTTTCTTTACAATAGCCAGGGTTGGTTCGAATTTTATGTCACCAACTATAGAGATCACCATTCTATTTGCCGTGTAATAATTGTTGAAAAAACTGAGAGTATCACGATATCTCATTCTCGGTATATTACTGGCAAAGCCGATCACCGGTTTTCCATACGGGCTAAAACCAAAAGCTGTTTTCAGGTACAATTCATACAGTAAAGATTGTGGTCGACTATCGTAGCGCATACGACGTTCTTCTAAGATTACTTTTCTTTCGGGGTAATATTCTCTGAATACAGGCTGTTTGAAGCGAGAACTTTCAATTTCAGCCCATAATTCCAGTCTGTTTTTGGGAAGTTTAATCTGGTAATTTGTAACATCGGTCGTTGTGTAGGCGTTATAACCGACCTGACCGGCCAGTGAGTAGGCTTTCGAGTCTTCTTCACTCAAAATAAATTTTGCGGCTCCTTTTTGCCAAATACTCATTCTTTTATTTAATTCACTCTTTCTTTGATTCAACTTATCTCGTTCAGACTGGGATAAATGAGGGTTCAAAAGTTGACGTTCAATTGTGTCGAGCCGCTCTCCATCCGCTATAATCTGCTCTAAATATGGTTTTTCACGTTCAAAATTGCGGGTACCCAGCGTTTTGGTGCCTTTAAACAGTAAATGCTCCAGAAAATGTGCAGTTCCTGCTATATCAAATGGTTCTTCTGCCGAACCAGTAGAAACTTTTAGATATGCCGCAATAGTCGGGCTGAATCCGTTTTTCATCAAGATCACTCGAAGACCGTTTTTTAAGGTATACTTTCGAATATTCGAATCAAACCGCGTTTTTAATTCTGATATATCGATGATCTTTTCATCTTTTTCAGGCTTTGCCGCAATTGACATTGCATTCATAGAGAAGGTAAAAGAAAAAATAATTAATCCCGTGCAGAACAGACGCATTGGTCATGGCTTCGAAAGCATTTTAACAGAAAAGTAATTATTTCTTATTCTTTGATTAATTGAGCGTAAGACCGTTTTTCGACTGAAAAATTTTCCCATCCCAGTTCTTTTTGTAGATCAAAGATTGCATCTATAGCTTTCTCTTTATTCTCATTAGATGTTATAAGTTCTATTTCTATGAAGCATCCTAATTTTTCGACACAGTCAAAACATAGATTAAAAGTTTGATCTTTGCTTCGTATCTTGAATACCCAACGGTGTTTGCATATGATCAATGATGAATTGAAGCCAATCTTCCCTAGAACAACCCACAATGAATCGGGCGTACTGAATTCTATCTCTTCCCGGGATTTCACGACTCCCCTTTCTGCCGGGCCTTTCCAGGTCAACAATTGATCATGTTCTTTGATTTGCCACTTACTTTTACGTCGAATGTAAGTTGTAATTTCCCGTTTTCTGAACACTTCATCGAGACTTTTCAGGTCTCTACCAGGTTGGCTAAGGTAGTCATCTTTTTGAAATTCAAAAATGTCAGGGACATTGCCTGCGAAAAATTCTGCCAACTGTTTACCTTCAAACAGTTTCACATATGCATCTGGATCAGGAATTACAGGTAAGAGTTGGTTGCTGCGGGAAATGCAAAACTTTATTTCAATTTCCATTTTGCAGATCGGTAAAGATTTTTTCGAAAATCTGAATTCCTTCTTCTAAGATCTCATTTTTCTGAGCATAGCTTATTCGCACCCAGTTTGGGTCTTTGCCAAAAATGTATCCTGGCACTAAAAGCAGCCTTTCTTTGATAGCCCTTTCAATAAATTCAGAACTGTGTGCAGGAATTTTCGGAAAAATATAGAATGCACCGTCAGGCCGGGCAAATTCTGTAAACTTTGCAAGCTTTTCTGCCAGCATATCTCGTCTTTCTTTCATCAGAACAAGTTCATTCGATAAATCTGTTTTCAGAGCAGTAATTGCAGCAATCTGAGCAGGATGAGGAGCACAGACAATGCTGTATTGTTGCAGCGTTGCCATTTTTTGTACAATTTTTGATAAACCAGCCGGGGCAGCAATATAGCCTACCCGAATGCCTGTCATTGCATGGCTTTTCGAGAATCCATTGAGGGTTAAGGTGCCCTCTGGGTAGAGAGAAGCAGTTGAGATAAATTTATTCTCATAGTCAAAAGCTTCGTAAATTTCATCAGAAACCAGCAAAGCTCCGGTTTTCTGTGCAATCTGTACCAGAAGCTTTAACTGGTCAGCTTCAAGTATTCTACCGGTCGGATTCGAAGGTGTTGAATATACAATGAGTTTCGGTTTAATGCCCTTTTGTAGAAAATCTTCAACATCTTGCTGTTGAAAATTTTCAGGCAGAGTGTGCAGTTGTGCGCTGTGGTATTTCACTAAGGCGGGATAAATCAGAAAATAAGGGTCAATGAGCAGTATATCATCCCCGGGATTTACACTCGCCTGGAATAAAAGAAATAAAATAGAAGCAACCCCGGTCGAAACAAGAATATTATCGGGAGAAACTTGAATCTGATTTCTAGTTTGCAGCTTTTCTGCTATTGCCTCTCTCAAAGACAACAATCCAGCGGTCGGTGTATATCCGCTTTTGTCATCTTGAATCGCTTTTATAAATGCTTCTTTGACTGCCGCAGGGACAGGAAAATCAGGTTGGCCTATCGAAAGATTAACAGGATTCTTTATTGCTGCTGCAAGATCAAAAACTCTTCGAATCTCACTGGTATCGATGAGACCAATACGGTCAGAGATCATTTACTTGGCTTCGTTAAACATCTGGTCGAGTCTATCCATACCTGAGTTGGTTTCGATCTCTGCCAGTTTTTGCATACAGACGCCGGCATCCAGGTCTTTATACTCTGCCCGTGCTTTTTTGCAAATTTCAGAATTTTCATCTTTGCACGCAACTGCTTCATATTTTGTACATTCGCCTGAAGTACAAGAGACAACAGCCAGAATAATATTTAAACTTAAAAAAATAACTGCCAGTTTTTTCATTGTTTAATGTTTACTGTATTGCTTGCCTGTCAATTCTTTAACACATTGAACTTATAATAATAGGTTAGACTGAACGCAGACGCCGCAACTGTATTTTCAGCACCCAATGCCCCCCGGTAAAAAGCAACCATACCCGATGATTCGTTAACCTTAAAGAACAGACCCAGACCCGGTGAGGTAAAGCTCTGGTTATTGGCAAACAGCGCAGACCCCTGGTTCGCCACAGAATTTCTATTCTTTAGGGAGTGCTGTCTTCTCAATTCAATAAATGTACCAAATCTGTTTTCCCAGAAGAATAAACCAACCTGTATACCGGCATGAATTTCGTCTGAGAAATCTCTGCTTCTGAAATTATAGCCGAAATCAAGCTGTACATAGCCGGGTAAAAATCCCGGTAAATAAACTGCAGAAAGTCTTGGCAGAATATTCCATTCTCCGTCTCCTGTAAGAAGCTTGTCAGACCGGGTAGAATCTCCAGATGGAATCCCTAATGATAAATCGGTACTTAAGAGCAGGGTGCTACTGTTGAAAACTTGCAATCGCTGGTTAAAATTTGCGTCTCCCAATTTCGAATTATTTGCAGACGGTTGTACTGGGTTTGTGGTTGCGTCTTCTCCCCATGAGAGAGATCGGTAGGCCAGGTTTCCCGATACTGAATATGTATCTGTGATTCCGTATTGAAACCCGAGGAGGCCACCAATATCAGTGAATTTTCGGCCCGATACAGTATTCCCGTCTGCATCATAATATTTATTCCCGCTCATGAAATGAGGTGATAGAGAAACGGCAAGTTCACCCTGGGGGGGAGCAAATGCACCAAACAACGAACTAATACTGAAGAATGTAAAAAAAACGACCAGAATTTTACGCATGCCATTAGGTTACAGAAAAGAATATATGCTGGCCACAAAATTTTCTTATTTCAATATGAAATAAGAAATGTTCAGTAATGACGTAATTGTCCTGTTGGTTCCTTTGGCAGGCTTCTAGAATGTTCTGCCCAAGGAAATTCCTGGCCAGTATACGATATTGTATTCCCCGGCCTTGGGATCTCTGCCATAGTACGCATACATGGACAGTCTAAAGAACCAACCTGCAGAGTCGCTCTGGTATCTGTAGCCGGCTGCTACCATCGGAATAAAATAATCAGAAGTTGTCGATGCTCTTACCCCGCTTCGATCAGCAGTACGAAAGCCAAGTTCGGCAGGCATCGTAAAGAGAAACCCGGCCTGGGGTTCAAAGTAATGTCCGTTTTTTCCCAATAGATAAGAGATCGAGACGGGGAAGATTAAGAAATCAGCATTGTAGTTTGCGCCGGGTACGAGCAGATAGCTGAAGCCGGTGTTTGCAGCAAAATCTTTGTGAAATCGGTAAGTCCATAGGAACATCCAGAAATGAGCTGCTCCTAAAAATTCATTGCCATATCCCCATTTAGCGTACTCTTCTGTGGTTTCTTCCTGCTCGGCATGCAGAGATTGCAATCCTATAGATAAAGCGATCAAGAAAATGGCCAGCCCTCTTACCAATTTTGCTCTAAGGTTAAATTTCTTCTTTGACTTTGTTTTCATCATTTACCAACAGTATTTTAGGTTTGTGATTTTTAGCCTCTTCACTGCTCATTGTGCAGTATGCAATGATGATAATTTTATCTCCGGGATGCCCCAATCGAGCTGCAGCTCCGTTAAGACCTATATCTCCGCTTCCCTCTTCCCCACGAATCAAATAAGTTTCGAGCCTTGCTCCATTGTTGATATTGACGATCTGAATCTTTTCATATTCAAATAAACCTGCTCTATCGAGCAGCTCGCCGTCTACGGTCAAACTGCCTTCATAGTACAGATTTGCATCTGTAATCGTGGCGCGGTGTATTTTTGCTTTGAGCATATTTACGTGCATATTTTCGCTCTATATAGATAATATACTAAACTGAGTCAAGGCGTCAAGATTCGTTGACCTGCACCTGGTTCAAAAAAGGGCGGATATTTTGACTATTTGTATTGTTTTGACCGGTTTTTAACCTTCTCTGGTGAAAAACGGAATCTTATGCCCAGCGACTCTTGGCCTCGGCCATGCCAGTCGAGCTGATAAAGTACTTATCAAGCTCTTCCAGAACAAAGCCCAAATCTTTCAGGTTTTCTAATGCGTTTCTGAGATCCCGGCCTTCTTTGCCTGTAATTACTTCAAGTTGTGATAAACGCATTTGTGCATCAGGTTTATCAAAAAGCTCCTGCAGTAGAATAAGCTCCAGTTTTCCCACACGGACAGGTTCTTAAAGTTCTTTAGAAGGCCAATTCAATTCGCAGTCTCTTGAATCGGGGCCAACTTGTTCACAAAAACTTAACGTATTCAGAAAGTTCAGCATTTTGGTTGCCTTCCAGCATTTGCTTGTTTAAATGACATTATGAGCAATATTCCATACTATGATTATGTTGTTATCGGCAGTGGTTTTGGCGGTTCGGTCTCTGCTTTAAGACTCAGTGAGAAAGGCTATAAAGTTCTTGTCCTTGAAAAAGGAAAATGGTTCAAACCGAAAGATTTTCCCAAATCGAACTGGAATATCCGTAAATGGCTTTGGATTCCCGCTTTCAAAATGTTCGGTTTTTTCAAAATGACAATTTTTCGCCACGTTACTATTCTTTCTGGCGTTGGTGTCGGTGGTGGTTCCCTGGTCTATGCCGCTACACTGCCAGTGCCTAAAAAGCCGTTTTTTCAATCTCCTACCTGGGCATCTCTTGCAAATTGGGAAAAAGAATTAAAGCCTCACTATGCTACCGCTCTGCACATGCTCGGGGCAGCGAAAGTACCAGAGCGATTTGACGGAGACAATGTGTTACGGGAGTTAGCCGCCGATTTAAACCAGCCGCGTAAATTTGACCAGACCAATGTCAGTATTTATTTTGGCAAACCCGGCGAGACAGTAAAAGATCCCTTCTATAAAGGGAAAGGGCCGTCCCGCACAGGATGTATTTATTGTGGTGCCTGCATGATCGGTTGCCGGCACAATGCTAAAAACACTCTGGATAAGAACTATCTATATCTCGCGCAGGCGGCAGGGGCCGAGATTATCGCCGAGCGTGAGGTAACAGATGTGGTTCCACTTGAGCAGGGTGAGTTCAAAAGATATGAAATTACATACCGGTCACCAATGAAGTACTTCTCTAAAAAAGAGAAAGTGCAGGCCGGTGGGGTTATTTTTGCCGGTGGAGTACTGGGTACCTTAAGGCTGTTATGGAACCTAAAAACTAAAAAATCACTGCCAAATATCTCTGACCGGCTGGGCTATGGTATCAGAACAAATTCAGAAAGTCTATTGGGGGTAACCACCGAGCGGCGCGATTTAAATTTTTCTAAAGGGGTTGCAATCGGCTCCATTTACCATGTAGATGAACATTCTCATCTTGAAGTGGTTCGCTACCCCGAAGGGTCGGGTTTTTTTAGAATGTCGATGGTGCCGGCGGTTATGGGGAATAATATACTTTTGAGACTGGGCCGGGTAATAACGGCATACATCCGCCAGCCGGTTCGCAGATTTAAAGCATTGATTGTTCCTGACTGGGCCAAGTACACCCAGATCATGCTGTTTATGCAAAGTCTTGATTCAACGATGCGATTTGTGAAGGGCTGGTTTAGACTGAAAACAACTCTTGATCAAGGGCCGGCTCCTACTTCAGACATTCCCATTGCACATGATCTTGCCCAGAAGTTTGCAGATAAAGTAGATGGTACAGTGCACGCCCTTGCAACTGAAAGTCTTACTGGCCTGGCAAGTACGGCTCATATCCTGGGCGGATGTTGTATGGGAAGTGACCCCGAAAACGGTGTAATCGACAAAGACAACAGATTATTCGGGTACGAGAATATGTATGTCTGCGATGGCTCTACAATCAGTGCCAATATCGGGGTAAACCCCTCGTTGACCATCACTGCAATTACCGAACGGGCGATGAGCAAGATTCCAAAAAATAAAAAGAAAATTACAGGAAAAAAATATGCCAAAGTCTGAAAAATCTAAAATATCTAAAGGAGTAAATCAAAAGCTAAAAAAAGAGATTGAGCGGGTATTTAATCTGCAGCTGCAAAACTCAGCAATAGTATCCCAAACGACATCTGCAGAACGAATTGCCAAATTAAAGCTGTTGAATCAAAAACTATTTGAGACCAGAGAACAGTTGTGCACAGCCCTTTTTGAAGATTTCCAGAAAAACCCCGCAGAGACTGAGGTGACTGAACTATATCCGGTTGTTTCAGAAATACGTCATGCAATTAAAAATCTAAAAAAATGGATGAAACCCGTAAAAGTCAAAACTCCAATTTCTTTGCTTGGTTCCTCGGCACGAATACAATACCAGCCCAAGGGAGTGGTAGCGATTATTTCTCCCTGGAATTATCCTGTCAATCTTACGCTGGGGCCGCTTGTATCGGCGATTGCTGCAGGAAACTGCGTTATTATTAAACCTTCAGAAATGACACCCAGCTCTTCAAAATATATGCGGGAACTGATAACCGGAATTTTTCCTGAAAATGAAGTTGCAATTTTTGAAGGGGATGCTGCCGTTTCTACTGAAATTTTATCTAAACCGTTTCATCATATTTTTTACACCGGCAATCCCGCGGTTGGTAAAATTGTCATGACTGCGGCTGCCAGGAACCTGACCTCTGTAACTCTTGAACTCGGTGGTAAATCTCCTGTTGTAATCGATGAATCGGCAGATATTGGCGAGGCGGCCAAAAAAATCTCATGGGCTAAATTTGTCAATTGTGGCCAAACCTGCATTGCCCCTGACTATATTCTGGTGCATGATTCTTTGCGCCATGATTTTCTTGCCCTGCTCAAAAAGGGCATAGCAGAAAAATACGGAAACACCGATGAAGAAATCAAAAAATCAAAGAACCTCTCAAGAATAATAAATTCCAGGCATTTTCTGCGTTTGACCAATCTCCTGAATTCAGCAATCAAAGCCGGGGCAAATATAGAATATGGCGGAGTGACTGATGCAAAGTCTAACTACATATCACCGACCATTTTGACTGAAGTCCCGCTCAATTCGTCTATAATGCAAGAAGAGATATTTGGGCCGCTCTTTCCTGTAATTACTTTTTCAGATTTACCAGAAGCAATTGATTATATCAATTCTGGCGAGAAACCATTGGCAGCTTATTTTTATGGTAAAAATAAGGAGAATATTCGCCGCTTTATTCAAAAAACCAGTTCGGGAGGGGTTTGCATCAATGACAGCATGATTCACTTCTCAAACCTGAATTTACCATTCGGAGGTATCAACAATAGTGGTTTGGGAAATGGGCATGGTATTTTCGGGTTTAAGGCCTTTTCCCATGAACGGGCAATCTTAAGGCAACATCTGAAAAAACCCTTCTTGCAAATGTTGTATCCCCCTTATACACCATTTGCTCGTAAGCTCATTGATTTAACCGTCAAGTATTTCTAATTTATTAATTGAAAAATAGAAAACAATAAGAGCAAGTTAAAATCTGCTGCATATTGATTGACTATCCAGCATGATAGATGATTTTAACCGATGGACATTAGAACGAAAGACCTTGGGCCGCATGTTGTTCTGCAGGTAGAGGGTGATGTTGATCTGTACAACGTTGGCGAGCTGAAATCGGCAATATTTAAAAAAGTCGAAGATGAAGTAGAGTCATTGATCATCGATATGTCAGGTGTACCATATATGGATAGTTCCGGGGTTGGGGCACTGGTTGCAGGGCAAAAGAGAATGCGATCAAATGGTGGCAAATTTGCCATTCTAAATGTTCAGCAAGATGTTCTGAGTATTCTACAGCTTGCTTCTCTTGATAAATTCTTCACAATCTATGAGAGTGAAGAAGACTTGATGAACTGAAAATTCAATGAATATACTGCTTCTGTATGGTGGCCAGTCTGGCGAACATGAAATATCCTGTATCTCTGCCGGGTTTATTGAAAAAAATCTTAAGGCAAACAATTATCAGGTGCTTCCCGTTTATATTAATAAATCTGGAGAATGGCACCTGCAGCCAGTTACTAAAGAAAAACCTGACCAGCATGTAATCAATCTGGTCAGTCTTGAAAAACGGTCGGGCAAAACATATCTTCGCGGCGATGCTCTTGCACCGATTTCGGTGGAATTTGCTTTTCCTATGGTCCATGGCACCTTAGGGGAAGATGGTGCCTTACAAGGTTTGTTTGAAATCTTTCAGTTGCCCTATGCAGGTTGCAGTCTGGCTTCCAGTGCCATGGCGATGGATAAGAGTATCTCAAGACAGATCTTTGAGATGGAGGGTCTTGATCAGGTATACTCATTCAGTTTGCATCGAACAGATTTTCAAGAAATAGATGCAATTATTGAAGACCTCGAAGATGAATTCAATTACCCGGTTTTTGTAAAGCCCTGTAATTTGGGTAGTTCAGTAGGAATAAGCAAAGCAAAGAATCCCGAAGATCTTAAAACTGCCATAGAGTTAGCACTGAAATATGATGAATTCGTTATTGTTGAAGAAGGCCGCTCTGTAAGAGAAATTGAGCTGGCGATTCTCGGGAATTATCCCGACTACGAGATTTCTGCAATCGGTGAGATAATTCCCAGCCATGAATTTTACTCTTATGAAGCAAAATATCTCGATCAAAATGGAGCAAAACTGGTTTTACCTGCAGAATTAACTGCTACACAGGTTGAAAATCTGAGAGAACTTGCGAATGCTGCATTTATGGCAATTCGAGGCGATGGTTTTGCCAGAGTAGATTTTTTTCTCGATAAAGAGTCGGGCGAGTTTTTAATCAATGAAATAAATACTCTGCCCGGTTTTACACCTGTCAGTATGTTTCCTATGTTGTGGGAAAAATCAGGCAAAGCGCCTGTACAGACAGTCAGAGAAATTGTCGAGCTTGGGCTTGCCCGGCACCTTACCCGTTCGAAATTACAGCGTTCACGGGAATAGAATGCAATTTGATTACAGGTCAATTTACAATTTCTTTTCACTGGTATGAACTTTGCGATGTGCGCAATCATATTGATATTTTTCTATTTTTTCCCAATGCAACAGAATTAATACACTATAGCTCAGCCAGGGCTGGTTTGAAATTAACCAGCACATTTACGGCCCAAAAGGGGAAAACACATCGTTTGAAATATCTGTATTATTCGGGAAGAATTTCGGGTAATCGAGGCCGGGTAAGAATAATTTCCCGTGGGAAGTTTACCTGCTCAAAAAATTTTATTAATAAACTTCCACAAACTGTCAAATTTCGGGTTTCTCCCAATTTCAAACCCCAGAGTTTTTAATTGTCAATTCGTTTACGATAAAGGGTTCGTCGTTATGGGCAAGCGGGTAGAAAAAACTGTTGATTTAAACGATGGCCAGTTATATGAAATTATTCCGGCGAAAAAATCTAATACCGGTTTTTCACCAAAAAGTTTGCGTGATCGAGCTGCAAAAATTGAAGAGATCATCATTACAAAAAATGAACTGCGTTCTTTGCGAGAAGAATTACAGATTCTAAAGAGTGAAAATACCAGGCTAAGAAAATCTGCGACAGAACAGCGAATCTCAGAGATTCAGGGCACCTCCCCTGAATTAAAAATTTCCTACAAAGAATTTACTGAAAAAATTCTTACAGCAGATGGTCAAGCCGGTGCTGCTTATAGATCTGAAAAATGAAGTATCTTCTTTTTTTCTTGGCGGGAACTCTGTTGCCTTTTAATCTGGGCTATGCGCAAGAAGATGCTTTGGGTTTTTTGGGCCTGACTTTCGCCCCGGCTTTTGAGAATGGGTCGAGTCAGAATTTTAAGTTACCCCTGATGCTTGAAGGTGGTGCAGAAAATCATGATCTCACCACCGGTATTACTTTTTTTTCAGACTTAACCCGTCTTTCGAATCAGTTCAACAATAACTCAGATTTTCTGCAAAGTCCAGAGCAATACCTTTTTTCATATATTAGCCTGCACAATGACTATACTGTTATGAATTGGTCATTACTGCACCTTACGTCAGGCTTTGAGCTGGGCCATAGAGGTTTTCTGAATTCTGTAGATAATGATTTAAAATACTCTCTCTATGCCGCGTTTCGAGTAGGATTGCGGTGGTTTTTCGCCGCAAAGTGGCGGTTTCGGGTCAATTTTCAGCTACCATTGTCTCTTTATTCTCATAATATTCGGAACCTGTTTTTTTATCAGGCGATGACCGAGCTGACATTTGATCCAGTAGGGCCGATTTTAAATCCCCAGCCGGGTACCGCATTATATTCTATTGGAGTGCAATATGAGTCTTTTTCGTATAGCAATCAGTCGGTTGGTTTTTCAGGATTTTTTTATGCACCTTATCTAAAAATATCCCTGCTTTATTGAACAAATTGTACTTTAAATGTAAGAAATAGCGGTTTGGTTAAAACAAAATTCTGTAAAAAAAATTTGGGAGCCCCTATGCAGCGTAACAAGTCATTCATTAAATATTTTCTCCTGATTTCCATTTTCTTTTCAAATAATCTGTTTGCGCAAATGATTATCGACTTTAAAGCACAGTCTTTGGCGGCAGTAAAAACCGCCAATCATGCACTGTGGGACAGCTGGCTTAGACAATATGTTTCTGAAGATGGTTCGGTAAACTACTCCGGTGGAAAATTAAAATCTGGCCAAATAGAGAAATACTTAAAAACCATGCTTTCGATAGATCCTAAGAAACTGGGGTCGAGAAACGAAAAACTTGCCTATTATATCAATCTGTATAATGCTGCAACTGTTTATGCAGTTCTGAAAAGAATTCCCATTAAATCTGTAATGCACGATATTCCCGATTCAGGTTTTTTCAAGGCCGGTTTCTATCTTCATAATAAACTGACATCACTCAATGATCTTGAGAATAAAATAATTCGGCCCTTGTTCAAAGATGCTCGTATTCATTTTGCTCTAAATTGTGCTTCAAAATCATGTCCGAAACTGATGAACCGTTCCTTCCAGGCCAATACACTCATTCGAGATCTCAATAGACAAACTAGAGTTTATCTCAGCAATTCGATGTATGCAAAATATAGTGAAAATGAAAATAAGCTATACCTCGTAGAACTGTTTAAATGGTACAGGGAAGATTTCGAAAACCTGATCGCATTCTATAATAAGTTTACAGATTCAAGTGTGCCCGAATCGGTACAGATCGTGTTCACTCAATATGATTGGGCACTGAACGGAAAATAAAATGTTTTTTCTTGGTGATAAATTAATTACCTGGCAAGATAAAAATGCAATATTCGATCAATTCGGTTTCCAATCGTCATTTGATTTAGCCAACAAAATTCCCGGCCTTG
This sequence comes from Leptospiraceae bacterium, assembly GCA_020440825.1. Taxonomy (GTDB): domain Bacteria; phylum Spirochaetota; class Leptospiria; order Turneriellales; family Turneriellaceae; genus JAGRNJ01. The sequence goes on from JAGRNJ010000010.1 coordinate 31,904, forward strand.
TAATTCAAAGTATTTCACTGCGTGATCCCGATACTTATTTTACGAACCATAACAGAATCATATTTTGCCAGAAAAAAGAAGTGCAGACGATTGAGAATTTCACTAGCCTGTTTATAAAATACTATAACCATCCTCTCGATGTAGATCTTAAAATTCTGTCACCAGAAATAAAATGGTTACGGGGTAATCCTGCAGACTTTTCACAGTCCAGTGATGAGGCACCAATTACAACATTACTCAAACGCTCGGGATGCAAACTCAAACAAATAGAGAAAATCTGGACCATGGCGCAACGATTTACTCGAATTGATGAAGATACAACAGACTCACATTATTTATGGTTTATTGAAACTGAATCAGTATATTATATTGCAGAATCTTATACTGTTACGATACACTAACGGACGTTCGAAAACTTATGTTTTTCTTTGCCCGGTTGGCCTAAATGAAGAGGAAAATTCATTTTTTTGAAAAGAGAATTTTGAGAGGTGCCCAAGAATGCAAGAACCAGAAACTGATCAAGAATCTGTAAAAGATGAGCTCTCTCGACTTGCCGTTAAGAAAGGCTATGGCTCATCTGCCAGACATATTTTTTTATGTACAGGAGACAAGTGCAGTTCAAGTCAAATCAATGCTGTCTTGTGGCAAAAACTGAAAGAGAAGATTCACCAGGTACAGAACGAGAACCCCGACACTGCTTTATTGCGGGCAAAGACCGACTGTCTAAGAATTTGCGAAGGTGGCCCACTTGCGTTAGTCTATCCAGACGGAACTTTTTATCACGCTCTCAATGAACAGAAGATTGAGCGTATAGTTGACGAACATCTTGTGGGCGGATGCCCGGTTTCTGAATATAGCTTTTTCACCCAGCAATTAAAATCATGATCTGTAAATCTATTCGGAATGTTCGTTAAACTTTTCTATTTACCTGCGATTATTCGTTTGCAGTAAACCAAAGTGCCGCCTGCTGGCGCAGTGCATATAACCGGGAGTCAGCCAGATCTTTACTGGAGTAAGCCATTTTTACGCCAAAGTATGCTTTAATCTTGGGTTCTGTACCTGACGGGCGAATTGCCATCCAACTTTCATCTTCCGCTCGATAAATGATTAGATTCTGTTTCGGTAAAGAGTCATCAATAACCCGACCCGATGCACTGACTCTTTCGCCCTGCAGAACATCTCTAATTTCTTTTATTTTGACATTTGCCAATTCGTTGGGAATGTGTGAGCGAAGTCGTGATAGTATTCCATTCATCTGCTGCTGCCCTTCATTTCCGGGAAAACTTTTTTCAAAAGCATCTTCCTCGAAGTAGCCTACCTCTCTTTCCATTTGTTCGATCAGTGCGGTCAGGCCGCCCTGTTCTTTCCATTCTGATGCTGCTGCACACAATATTGCCGCTGCAGAAATTCCGTCTTTATCTCGTCCATACACACAATAACCGAATGCTTCTTCGAAGGCAAAGATAAAGTTTTCACTTTTTTCTGCTGCCGCACCCATCCACTTGAAACCGGTAAGAGTTTCCTGAAAGCGAATGCCAAAGTATTCCCCGATTGCTCTAATTTGCGGTGTTGAAACAACAGTTGAAACGATCAGTTCATTTCCGTGTATTTTGTTTTGCAACTTCAGTTTAACCAGTAAAACCCAGGCAAGTAAACAACCTAAACGGTTGCCAGATAAAAATACAAATTCTCCTGATGTTTCCCGTAAATACACTCCAAGGCGATCGCCGTCTCCGTCATTGGCAATGACCAGATCAGCATTTGACTTTTTTGCCAGTCGTAATGCCAGCTCAAAATTTTCCGGTAATTCGGGATTCGGTGCCTTGAGCCCTGCAAAACTGCTATCAGGATTCTGCTGTTCAGGTACAATCTGCATTCCCGAAAACCCACAATCCTGTAAGACTTTCTGGGCTAGCTTCCCGGCACTGCCGGCAAGGGGTGTGTAGACAAATTTGAGATCTGCAAAATGCTCTTTCTTCTCGAGAAGTTTGTTTACCCATTGAGAATAGGTTTTGACCTCTTTCTCACCGCATTTGATTAATGAAGAATGGTTTTCCCAATTTACCATCGGTATTGCAGCAAGATTCGGGATGTTTGATATCTGTTTCGAAATTTCTGTGTCCATAGGGGAGATTATCTGACCGCCATAGTTTACATAAGCCTTTAAGCCATTATACTCAGGGGGATTATGGCTTGAGGTAATCATTATTCCAAAGTCAAGCTTTAGATTTCTGACAGTAAAAGCGAGCAATGGTGTCGGTTGTATTTCTGTAAAAAAGTGAACTGTAATTCCCTCATGCAATAATACGCCAGCTGCGACTTGTGCAAACTCTTTTGAGTTTTTTCTGCCATCATAAGCCAATGCAATCACTGGTTTACTGTTGGCTGTCTTCAGGTAACGGGCTATTCCGAGAGCAGCGCCCTTGACGGTATAGATGTTCATTTTCGAGAGCCCCACACCCATGATTCCACGCAGGCCTGCTGTCCCAAATTCCATAGGAACTGCAAAATTATCAATCAGCTCAGAAGACTGAGAATTCAGCATTTTTTGCACTTCTTTTCTGGTTTGATCATCAAACTCTGGTTGCAGCCAGAGCTTTGCATTTTGTTCCGCTTTATCAAGCAGATCCCGGGTAAAAGAAGTCATAGCGGGCAATTTAAGGAGATGCACAGAGATTGCAAATTAAAAAATCTTTTCGATTCCGCACGAAAAAATCTTGTGGAAATTATGAAAACTGAAGATCTTCAATTCAAAGGTTCTGAAAAATACTACCTGTCAGACGAACTTTCTGAAATCGTCAATATGGCCATTTTGTTGCAGAGACCTTTGCTCTTAACGGGTGAGCCGGGCACAGGTAAGACGCAACTCGCATTTGAAATTGCTCGAACACAAAATCTGCAAATGGAAATTTTACGGGCAAAATCTACCTTCAAAGGTGAAGAAGCAGCGTATGTACAGGATACTGTTTTACGCCTTAACGATGCAAGGTTCGGGCCCGGTGAGTCAAAACGGGATGTGAATAATTTTTTTGATTATATAATGTGGGGGCCAGTTGGGCGTGCATTTCGTTCTGAAAAGAAAACACTTTTACTGCTCGATGAGATTGATAAGACAGAATCTGATGTTCAAGATAACCTGCTCGATATTCTCGAAGATAACGAATTTACGGTCCGTGAAACCAATACAGTTATCAAGGCAATCCATCCGCCTGTGATCATCATTACCTCGAACGCAAAGCGTGAACTATCAGACCCTTTCTTGCGCCGTTGCTTTTGTCATCACATTGCCTTTCCTGACCCCGATGAAATGCGATCGATCATTGCTTTGCATTATCCTGATTCGAACCCGGAACTGGTGAATGCGGTGATTAAAATATTTTATGAGTTGCGAGAGCGTCGTTTTGAAAAGGCCCCGGCGACTTCAGAGTTGTTGCAGTGGCTACAGGCTTGTGAAAAGGCGGATGTCTTGCCTCAAGATGCTAATAATATTCCCTTTGCGGGGATTCTTCTCAAGAAAACCCAGGACCTTCTCAATTATCGGAACAAAAAAACATGATGCTGGGATTTTTCACCGCATTAAGAGAGAACGGTATTCTTATTGGCATTACCGATATTCTCACATTTTATCGCGGTTTAAGCCAGGGCCTAGCCGGTGATCTAGATCGATTGTTTCTTTTCGCCCGGCTTTGCTTTGTTCGTCGCGTCTCTGATTTTGATGCATTTGAGAGGGTTTTCAGCTCTTACTTCGCAGGAATTGAGATTCCGCCGGTTGAAGAAGGAGATTGGCAGTTATTCGAAACAAAAGAATTTCATAAATGGCTGGGAGAAGCCTGGCAAAATAATGAGCTGCCTATGCATCCCAATTTTATGGATCCCGCTGAACTGATGCGCAGATTCTGGGAGACAGTGAGAGAGCAGCAGGAACGTCATTCAGGCGGTTCAAAATGGATCGGAACCGGTGGTACTTCACCTTTCGGTCATTCTGGCTATTCACAGGGAGGGTTCAGAATTTTCGGCCAGTCAAAAAACAGATCGGCAATGAAAGTTATGGGCGATAGACGTTATATACAGTATTCTTCTGATTCAACTCTCTCAGAAGACAATATGCGGGCAGCTCTCGCTGAATTAAAGCACCTTGAACCTTCGGGACCGTATGATGTTCTCGATATAGATGAGACGATTCGAAAAACGGCCACCAATGGTGGTGAGATAGAGCTGGTTTTTCAACGAGCAGTGCGTGATAAATTAAAGGTGATTCTTATGATCGACAATGGTGGCTCTTCAATGTTGCCATATGCTCATCGAACCCAGGTTTTATTTCAAAAAATGAAAACCCAGCTAAAATCTCTTCAAATATTTTTTTTCCACAATACGGTTTACAGTTATGTTTATACAGATATACAGCGTACCAGGGCGAAGTCTCTCGAGTCAGTTCTCAAAAATGACTCAGATACCAGGCTGTTCCTGGTTGGTGATGCGACAATGGGTCCCCATGAGCTGCTCTCTGCCTATGGCAATATAAACTGGGGAGACGAAGACCCCGAGCCAAGTATCTTACAGCTCAAACGCTTGCGGGAAAAATTTCCATTCTCTGTCTGGTTAAACCCAATGTCCGATATTCAAATTGAAAACGGGTCGCTCACAGTTCAAAAAATCAAGAATCTTTTTCCCATGTTTTCACTTACCTTGCGTGGTTTGCATAATAGTGTAGAATACTTGAATAAGATGGCTGGTTAATACGGGCCCATTCGGCTCATGTTTCAGACTTTTTCTCTGAAAGTTTTTTCTGAATTTCTGCATGTTTTTTATCGGTCAGTGGGAAAAATATGAAAATTAAAGCACCGGCGATAAAGAAACTGCCAACCCCTGGTCCGAACAAGAGGGCTATATTATGGGCAGTAGCATCATCGGGCGGGGTATTGGGGATAAACCCGGCCAGGCTCAGCATATAACCAGAAAGTGCCAGCGCGACAGCGCGTGACATCTTTATACCCATTTTCCAAAAACCAAAATAAAGGCCTTCTCTGTGGTCACCGGTGATCAATTCATCCCAGTCTACAATATCTGCAACCAATGAATCGAGCAAGAGTATTGAACCTACCAGAATACCCCCTGCTATTGCGGCAGCCAGAGGCCCGGCCAGGCTGCCAGCCGGGAAGGCGGGATATGCAAAAATCGTCATGAGGCCCAATAATGCAACCCCGAGAAACGCCGGCCATTTTTTACCATATTTTTTTGAAATCCAAAGCCAGAAAAGTAAAGAAATGCTCCAGACTACAATAAAAATTCCAAGAATCAGATTCGTTTCATCTGTGCTCAGTTTTAGTCGGTATTCATAGTAGTAAAGTGCCAAAGTGCTGTTGATTGAAACGCCGATATAAGACACCATATAAGCCGGTAACAGCCATCGAAAACCAGGGTTGGTGATAACACTTTTGGTTTCACTGAAAAATTGAAACTTCTTTTGGGCAGAACTATCTGAAGCCGGTTTATCAAAACCGCGGGTTGACAGCCATGAAATCAAAGCACTGGTTATAACCAGCAAAGCAATACCAAAAGCAGCATAGGAATAGGCAGTTGATTTCTCGGCATAGCGGGCGAGCATAAAGCCCGGCAAAAGTGTGCCCAATAAAAGACCAATATTACCTGAAAAGAGTCGCCAGGCAAAAACTCCAGTTCTTACATTTCGATCATAAGTCAGTTCTCCTGCTAGAGCTGCATGCGGTACAGAAAGTATGGTCACCCCTGTATTGAGGGTAAGGTAAGAAATCATGAGGTATAAGAATTTTCCTGTTTCGCTGCTCAAAGAAGGCGGGTTGAACATTGCGATAACAAATAAACAGAGCAGAATCCCTCCGGCTAGAATATAAGGTCTTCGCTTACCGCTTTTAAATTGTGTGCGGTCAGAGATCATTCCCATTGCGGGGTCGGTCACCGCATCCCAAATGACTGCGATCGCTGCTGCCGCACCGGCCAACGATGGAGAAAGGCCTACCACATCTGTATAAAACTTGAGCATATACAGGCGCATTAACAGTTCTACGCTGAACAGGCCAGATTCAGCAAAGCTGTAACCGGCTTTGATAGGTGCAGTAAGCTTTTTCATGATTGGCTAAATTTAATTAAAATATTGCGCATTGCATATATTATGCAGTTGAACAAGCCCAATGCCTCTACACTTACTATCTGCTGCGAAACTTATAAAAACATATTTTACGCAACACTTTCGCTTTGCAATTTGTCAATAATGTTCGAAAATTTGTCTGCCAGACTGCAAAAAAAAGAAATTTCCCCTGTTGAATTATTGCAGGAGTATTTAACAAGAATTAAATCAAAAGATTCTCAACTGAACTGCTTTATCGAAGTTGAAGAAAAAGAAGCGATGGCACAGGCTAAAAAGTCTGAAGAGCGAATCGTCAAAGGCGCCTCATTATCAAAGTGGGACGGAATTCCTATTGGTATTAAAGACAATATTGTTACTCGTGGCAGAAAAACAACCTGCGCTTCAAAAATTTTACAGGGTTTTGAATCTCCCTACTCTGCAACGGTTATCCAGAAACTTGAAAATGCTGGTATGGTAACACTTGGTCGCTTAAATATGGACGAATTTGCCATGGGCAGTTCTACAGAAAATTCATCGGTCAAGACGACGCGCAATCCTTATGACTTAGACCGTGCGCCCGGTGGCAGTTCAGGCGGCTCTGCTTCAGCTGTCTCAGCTGATTTTATACCAGCAGCTCTCGGTTCTGATACTGGTGGGTCAATACGCCAACCTGCAGCATTTTGTGGGATCGTTGGACATAAGCCAACGTATGGCACGATTTCCCGTTTCGGCTTGATTGCTTTTGCTTCAAGCCTA
>JAGRNJ010000010.1:38861-83113 GCA_020440825.1 Leptospiraceae bacterium
GACCAGATAGGTCCAATGACACAGAGCGTGCATGATTCTGAAATTCTTTATCATCTGATGGCCGGCCACGATGCGAATGACTCTACCAGTGTGTCTTTGGCTCCTATGGAAAAGTTTTCAAATTACAACTCACAAAAAATAGAAAAAATAAAAATCGGTGTTCCCGCAGATTTAATTGATGCCTGCGATACAGATGTAAAAAAATCATTTGAAGAATCTCTGAAAATAATTCAGTCACAGATTCCGGGAACAGAGTTGATCGATATTTCATTACCACACCAGAAATATGGTATTCCCGTATACTACCTTACTGCAACCAGTGAGGCTTCAACAAATTTATCCCGATTTGATGGTATTCGTTATGGTTATCGGTTTGAAGATGCAAAGAACCTTGCAGATGTGTATGAAATGTCTAGAACTCTTGGTTTTGGCCCAGAGGTAAAACGCAGAATTTTGCTCGGGACATATGCTCTTTCGAGTGGCTATTACGATGCGTTTTATGGTCAGGCTCAAAAAGTTCGTTCATTGATTCGGCAAGATTACCTGCAGGCGTGGGACAAGGTTGATATAATTATGATGCCGAGTGCACCATCTGTTGCTTTTAAGCTCGGTGAAAAAACAAAAGATCCTGTCTCAATGTATTTATCAGATGTTCTTACAGTTGGTGCTTCTTTAGCCGGAGTGCCTGCTTTATCAGTGCCAATGCCATTTGATGAATTGCCTGTTGGCTTGCAGATACAGGGGCCGTATTTTTCAGAACCGATGCTGTTTGCTTTGGGAAAAGTACTGGAATCACAATTGAATAATAAAAAGCCAAATATCTAAATGAGTAATTTACTTTCTACTAAACCTTATAAAGGTACACGGGACTTTTTTCCTGAAGAGATGCGATTTCGAACAGCTATGTTTGAAACGCTGGCAAAGACAGTTGAATCGTTCGGATATGAAAAAATAGATGCACCTTTAATCGAACCGTTGGATATCTATCTTGCAAAAACCTCAGAAGAGATTGTGAACCAGCAAATCTATTCTTTTGTTGATCGAGGCGAAAGAAAAGTGGCGATTCGCCCTGAAATGACGCCAACAGTTTCGAGAATGGTAGCTCAAAAAATCAGAGAATTGCCTAAACCTGTGCGGTGGTACAGTATTCCGAATCTCTGGCGTTATGAACAGCCCGGGAAAGGCAGGTTAAGAGAGCATTGGCAGTTGAACTGCGATTTGTTTGGCGCAGCGAATGAACAACTGGCAGATCTCGAAATACTTCAACTGGCTTGCGAGATACCGATTGCATTTGGCGCAAATCATAACGATTTTTCGGTTCAGGTGAATAATCGCCGCATTTTGAACTCAATTTTCGAAAAAAAATTAAACCTGAGTGAAGAAAAATGGCCTGAAGTAGCTCGAATTCTCGATAAGCGGTTAAAAATTGCAGAATCAGAATTTGAGCAAATGTTGGCATCCGCAGGCCTATCTGCTTCTTCAATAGAATTGTTGCAAGATTACCTGCAGAATGGCACCGATTTTTTGCAGAAAAACGATGATATTGACGGAGTTCCTGAACTGCTTAGCCTGCTGCACAATCTTGAAAAAAGCGGATACCAGAATTTCGTTCAATATGCTCCAGGTATTGTACGGGGTTTTGATTATTACACAGGTCTAGTTTTTGAGGTCTTTGACCAGAACCCTGAAAACCGAAGATCCCTTTTCGGTGGTGGACGTTATAATAATCTGATTGGGAATTTCAGCAAAGATTCTCTGAATGCAGTCGGTTTCGGTATGGGAGATGTAACCTTTGCTGAATTTTTAAAATTGCATGATTTATTGAAAACCCCACCTCGGCAGATGCATGCATATATCGCCATGTTTGAAGGGGAAGAATTGAACGCCATACAATTGGCAACCCGTTTGCGTAAATCTGGGCTCAATATCGAAACGTCGGTGGGAGCAATAAAGCTGGGCAAGCAGTTTCAAGAGGCAGAGACGAAAGGATATAACTTTGTTATTTTGCAGGGAAGTACAGAAGCGAACAATAACGTAGTTCAGTTAAAAAATCTAAGCACAGGTGATCAGAAATCAGTATCTGAAGCCGAACTTCTGACGATATTTAAGAATGCTTAATTCATTTTATAAAAACACAATTTTTGCCGGTGTTTTTATATTGGTAATTTGTCTACCAATACTTGTCGTCAAATTCCGTCCCCTATACGGTATTTCGGTATCTGAGAAAATTGATCTATCTGAACTGCTTCCCGAACTTAAAAAATCTGAAACTTTTACTGCCCTCTCTTTCGGGTATAATACATGTGGTTTAACTTGCCCGGCACAGAAAGCTGCACTAATACAGATTTCTGAAAATCAAAAAATAAATTTAAACAGTATTTTTGTTGTACAAGAAGATAATGCCAATTCAAATAAAAATTATAATCATCCAGGCTTGGTGGTTTTGAAATTGAATGCAGAGAGAATAACCAGTTTAAATGAAATAATGAAAAAGAAGATATTTGGGCATGACCCCAGTAAACATGATTCTTCAATTTACATCTTTGATCAAACCGGTAGGCTTGTTTTGTTTTACCCGTTTCTTTTCCCAGACATAAAAAAAATATTAAATGATATTGAGGAACAACTACTATGAAATCTAAAAAATTAGCTGAACAGGGTAATCAAGCACAAATTCTCCAGAATAATAAGATTATGTTTATTACATTGTTGGTTCATGCTCCCTTTCCTGTATTGTTTGGCCTGAATTATGAAACCTTATACTTAAATTTAATGACAACCTGCGTTTTGACTTTTTTGAATCTACTCACCTTTTTTACTTTCAAAAAAGATGAACTATATTCCTATCTTGCGAGTATTCTGCTGTTGGGATATTCAGCTGCCTTCATTCAAGCCCAACTTGGGCGAATTGAGATGCATTTTCATGTATTTGTAGCCTTAGCAATGCTGACAGTTTTTCAGAATTGGCGACCAATTGTCACCGGTGCTGCTTTCATTGCCATACATCATGCGGTCTTCAATATCTTACAAGACCAGAAAGTAAACATTGCAGGTTATAAAATTGTGATTTTTAATTATGGCTGTGGCTGGGATGTCGTAGGTTTGCATGCCTTTTTTGTGATTGTAGAAACAATTTTTTTAATATTTGTTACAAAAAAATTAAGTTCAAATAATAGTCTGTTTACATTTGCTGAAGAATTGAAAAAACAGGAAGAAGTTCGGGAAGCTACTTTCCGTAGTCTTGATGAAGCTGCGAAAGATTTTCTTAAATTCAGCGAAGGACTCAATTTATTGGCTTCAAAATTGACAACCTCTGCAACATCACAGGCTGCTGCACTCGAACAGACAGCAGCTTCTTTAGAAGAAATGGCGGCAATGATAGGCCAAAATTCTGATAATGCCGCACGTACCGATAAAATTGCCCAGCAAACAGCAAGTGCTGCCGAAGAAAGTGGAGTTTCAATGCAAGAAAGCTTTAAAGTGATTGGTCAGATTCTGGAGCGAATCAAAATCATTGATGAAATAGCATCTCAGACTAACTTACTCTCATTAAATGCCACTATTGAAGCGGCCCGAGCCGGGGAGCACGGGCGAGGTTTCAGTGTTGTAGCCGGGGAAATAGGAAAACTGGCAGAAACAAGCCAGCGCGCAGCCAAAGAAATTTTTGAATTTGCCGGCAAAGCGCGTTCTGCTCTGCAAACCTCAACCGAGAGTGTAGCGAAGATTATACCTGAAATCAAACAGACTGCAGAACTTGTCAAAGAAATTACAGTTTCTTCTGAAGAGCAGAAACGAGGTGCAGATCAGATTTCTATGGCTATGCAGGGAATAGAGAAAGACACTCAGGAAACTTCAGGAGCAGCAGAACAACTGCAACAAATGATGCAAGATCTTCAGTTGCTGTCGCTTGAGCTTGAAGGTCTTTCATCAACCTTATCAAACACCGAGGAAAATGCTGAATGACGAATACACTTTTTTCAAAAAATACAATAAAAAAAGCATTATCAATCATAGTTTCAGAAACGGCGAAAGACTGCTTTGCTGATCTTGAGGCAGATTTTCAGGCCAGAATTGATTATACTCCCGAATTTAAATTAGGTCAATATGCATCGCCTGCGGCTATGGAGCTTGCAAAATTTCTAAAGAAGCCACCCCGAGAAATTGCACAAACAGTTTGTGAGGCAATTAAGGGCAGCAAATATGCTGAATATTTTGAAAGTGTTGAAATCGCCGGGCCGGGTTTTTTGAATTTAAAACTATCTGTACAGGTGTTACAGTTTCTGACTTCCCCCGATTTTAGCGTACAGGTTTATCTAGACTCTATTTTCACTCTTAAAAATGAACCCCGTATCTTATTTGAATTTGTGTCTGCCAACCCGACTGGTCCACTCAATATTGTTTCAGCCCGTGCTGCAGTTACCGGTGATGCAATCTGCAGAATCTTAAAGCGCGGTGGTTTGAATGTTCAAAAAGAATACTATGTAAATGATTTTGGTAATCAGGTCTCGAATCTGGGACTTTCTTTTGCGTATCGAGTATTGCAAAAGAATGGCTGGGAAATCGCTTTGCCAGAGAATTGTTATCAGGGAGAATATATTCTGCAGGTTTTAAACTCGCTGCTTGAGTCAGATAGCCCTGACTTTATTCAAAATTTGGACATAAACAGCTTAAAAAGTAATGGGGAAGAATTTGAAAAATTTCTCTTCAAAGCTTCTGAATATTTCTCTGTAAGAGCAGTAGATTTTCTACTTGAAACTCAACAACAAGATTTATTTGATTTTAGGGTTGAATTTGACCGATTCTTCAGAGAGTCGACATTGCACGAAGATGAAAAAGTACAGCAAATGGCAATTAAACTTGCCGAGACCGGCAAAGTGTATGAGAAAGACGGTGCTACCTATTTTGCCAGTACTGAGTATAACGATGATAAAGATCGTGTAATTGTTCGTTCAGATGGCCGGCCCACTTACCTACTGGCAGATATTGCCTACCACTATGATAAAATCAAGAGAGGCTTCCAGAAAATCATTGATATCTGGGGTCCTGATCATCATGGTTATATTGCCCGTTTGCGGGGTGCTTTATTGGCTTTGAATTTTCCCGAGGCAGACAATACCAGCCAGGAGTTTTCTGTTTTGATCGTTCAACAGGTAAATCTTATTGAAGACGGAAAACCAATCGTCATGAGTAAGCGTCTGGGACAGTTTCAGACCATGAAAGATCTTATTGAGAAAATTCCTGTCGATGCCTCCCGGTATTTTTTCATAACCCGGGCAATGAGCACTCACTTAGATTTCGATCTTGAACTCGCTTTAACCCAGAGTTCAAAGAACCCTGTATATTACATTCAGTATGCTTTTGCGAGAATAAATTCTATTTTCAGAGAATCATCCCGGGATGCAGACGGTTATGCTGTTTTTTCTCAGGATTCTATGCAATACTTGAATCAAAACTTACGAGCTGAATTAGTGTATTTTGCACTTCGATTTCCAGAGCTGATCGAAGATATATGCCAGAGCCGTGAGGCCCATAGAATGGCAACGTATTTACATGAACTTGCAAGTTTATTCACAAAATTCTATCATGAAGATGAAAATCGTATTCTTAAAAAAATAAACGAAAATCCGGTAGAAGCAGATTGTTTGCTCTCAATATGCTGGTTAACTGCCATGACCTTAGAAGCCGGCCTCGATCTTCTGGGAATCACTGCCCCTCGTGAAATGTGAATAATACTGAACTGGTTATTTACAGATTCTACACTAAAAATGCGGCAAAAAATCTCGCATTAGAAGAGTACTTTTTAAATCGATCAGAAAAGAATATAGACAATGTATATCTGTTTCTCTATGAAAATTCGAACTCAATAATTTTAGGAAAATCCCTGATTCTTGATCATGAAGTGTTTCTACATAAAAAGCTTCCCCCTGTATATCGAAGATCATCAGGCGGAGGGAGTGTCGTTCATTTTGATGGAAATATAAATTATGGACTGCTTTTTTCAACGCAGAAATTTACACAGTACCTTGACATTAAAAAATCTTATTCAGACATTATGGGTTCCTTAGCAAACGGCTTTAAAAACTGGCTTGAATTATCAATGCAGGGTCAATCTGATTTGAGTACAAAAATCAGAAATCAATTTAGAAAAATATCGGGAAACGCGCAAGTAAGAAGAAGAAACTGGGTTCTTCACCATGGAACAATTCTTTACTCTAGAAAACAGTTTTCAAAAATTTCATTCTGGCTGAGACCTCCGCCTAAACAACCAGAATATAGAAAAAACCGTACCCATAAAGACTTTTTAGTTCCCGCTTTGCCCAGTATAAATAGACCAGAGATTGAACACCAGATAATTCAATCTTTCAAAGATTTATTCAATGCGCAAGAGATTCGCCGCAAACAGTTAAATGAATCTCAAGTGCGGGTTTTGAATCGCATCAAGCCGGTACAAAAATGAAGGTGTATCGTTTCAAAGTCGCTGCCGGGAGCACAACGACCCGAATAGATAATTTCTTAAAAGATAATTTAAGTGAAGCATTCAGTAAATCTCTTATTCGAAAATTAATTCTAGCAGGGGCTGTTTATGTAAATAAAAAAAGAATTAAAAATGCCGGCTATCAAATTTTAAACGGCCAAACTGTAGAATTGTATTACCGGCAAGAAACTAAGTCTGAAAAACAAAAGTTTCAAGAGTTTGATATTGAACAGGCTATTCTGTACCACGACAAACATGTTTTGATTATTAATAAACCAGCTGGATTGCCAACCCAACCTACTTTAGATGATTCGAGAAACAATCTAATTGAATTGCTTAAAAAACATCTGCAGAAAATCCAGAGTATTGAGAATCCCTACTTGGGTATTCATCACCGGCTTGATGCAGATACATCTGGATTATTGTTGTTTACGACCGATAAATCGGCAAATAAATCAATTGCAAAACAGTTTCAAGAGAGAGAAATCAAGAAAAAGTATCTTGCTTTGTGCGAATATTTGCAAGGGCATGACACTCCGCCTTCTCTCTTAAATACCAATGAAGAATATCATGAGAAACGCCCGCTATCGAGAATACAAAGAAAAGTCAATAAGTACGCTGTTGATCTTAGCAGTAAAGAAAATGCACATACGATCTTAAAGACGGTCAAGATAAAAAATAATAAATACTTAATTGAAGCGATTCCCGTTACGGGCCGTTCACACCAGATACGGGTTCATCTCTCAGCGAATGCACTGCCTATTTTGGGTGATCGGTTATATCACCCTCGCCGACAAAATGCTGTTACAAGACTTATGCTGCATGCAATGGTACTCGAGTTTGTTCATCCTATTTCTGCCAGGAACATGAGTTTCAGTATTCCCAGTATTGAAATTGAAAAGGCTTTTGAAGATACTATTATTGATTAACTTCTTTGAAGATTGATTTTTCATTAACCATTGTTTTCAGATCGTCAATACTTGTGGCGACATCAGCTCGCGGTAAATTTGCAATTAGAATATTTCCATAAAATTTTTGAGTGACCCGGGTATCGAGAATGGCAATGACTCCCGTATCTCTTTCAGATCTTATGAGTCTGCCGAAACCCTGGCGCAACATTCCAGAAGAGTATGGTAAAGCCAGTTGTTTGAAAGGGTTACCGCCTTTTCTTTGTAGTAAGTCGCTGCGGGCCTGAAAAATCGGATCATCTGGTGGCTGAAACATTAACTTTGTAATTATAAGCATCCGTAAGCCATATCCCGGTATATCGACGCCCTGCCAGAAAGATGAGGTACCCAATAACAATGCATGTGGGTCTTTTTTGAAGAATTCTAACGCTCTGGCTGCACCATAATCTGCCTGTGATATAATCGTAAAGTCAGAGTTTTGCGATAAATATTCACCGCAGCGATTAAGCTGAGCATAGGATGTAAACAGAATAAGTGCTCCGCCATTAGACATTTCTGCCAGTGTAATAATTTCTGAGGTGAGACGTTGCAGGTATTTTTCCTGTTCATGCTCTGGCGACCGAAACTCTGGAGGTGCCGGCATATCTTCGGGAATATACAGCACACTTTGTTTTTTGTATGAAAATGGGGAAAAATAAATATCGGGATTAACCTTTTTGTCAGTCGATGGCAGGGCCTCTTCCATAAATGTTTGAAAATATCCTCCGCGGATAAGCTCAGATTTCTTTACCGGAACGGAGGTATTGGGCCAATAACCCAGGGTTGCACTTGTCCAGACTTGAGGCACATTTAAAAGTTCAGAGAAAACTTCACCCGGATTCAGTGGGCAAATATGTAAAAAGAAAAGTCCATTTTTCTTTTCGCCCCAGCAGACTTTACTCTGGTCTTTACCTGCTGGGAAAGATTGCACAAAATCATATGCCGATCGTATATAGCCAGACAGAGCTTTATAGTTATTGAGGCCGGTACTGTCTTCTTCATTTTCTAAAATATCTTTGAGTTCCTTTTCAAGCTGTTTAAGCTGTGCCAAAAGCTCTGGTTCAGGTTGCAGGTTAGCTTCGAGAGTCTTTGTACTGTTATCTGAAAAACTTAATCCTAATTCAGTTTCGGCTGCTGAAAAAAAGGCTTCCCAGTTATTTTCGATTATACTGAGAGCCGAGAGTATCTCTGACGTTTTTTCAAGACCGAGGGAACTTTTTTTTGAGAAACGTTCGAACTTTTTTCGATGTTCTTGAATGCCAATTCTTGAAAATGATTTCGTAAATGACCCGAATGCTGTTTTCAAAAAACCATGAGCCTCGTCTATTATTACTGCTGCAAAGGTTGGCAAAGTTCTACTTTCATTTAGCAGGTGATAGAGTAATAAATGATGATTACCGGTTAACAGTCTCGCTCGTTCCCACTTTTTCTTCTCTCTATAATATGTGCAATCAGAGAATAATGCACATTTTTGCCCTGGGCATCCTTCTGAATCACGGGAAATCGAGCTCCAAAAAGTTGCAGGCATGATTTTTTCCAGTTCGTAAATACTCGCACGAGAAGTTCTGATGTTTTTTGTTGTGTTAACCCAGCCTTTGAGGGTTTCCTGAGTATCATCATCCAGTATGTCTCTGAACTGGCCTGTATCCAGCGCTTCATTATAGCGAAGGTAGCATAAATAATTTCCTGAGCCCAGGCAAAGTTCATGACTCAGTTTTTCTGCAAGTTGATCTTTAAGAAATGGTATATCTTTTTCAAAAAGTTGCCATTGTAAGTTTTTTGTTTCTGTGGTGATTAAAATTCTTTCACCCTGCATATAGGAATATGCTAAAGCAGCAATAAGATAGGCAAAAGATTTCCCAACCCCGGTACCCGCTTCAATAACTGCCGTCTCAGAGCTCCAGAGCGACTTCAAGATTTTAATTGCCATGCGAATCTGCATCTCTCGAGGCTGGTAACCATTTAGAGCTTTTGCAATTCCGCTGAATCCCTGTTTAATAATTTGATCAATGTGGTGATCGTTCACCTTAAATAAATCAAATTCTTCTTTGACATCGGAATACCAGGGAGGCCATTGAGGTTCAAAAGGTTTTACTGGCTCATCTTGATTTTCATCAACATTATCCCTTACTGGTATATCGTCATATTCAAGATCGTCTGACATCATTGTAACCTGTCTAATGCGGCATTTGCCAGCGCATCTGCCTGTGTGTTTAGCTCCCTGGGGATATGTACTAATTGAATCTTTTTGGTATTAAAAAGTTTTACTGCTTTAGTAAATAAGGGAAGAAGATTTTTATTCTTCACTTTATACCTGCCATTCATTTGTTCAACCACTAGCTGGCTGTCCATTTTGATTGTCATGGAGCTATACTGCATATTGGCTGTGTTCTCTAATAATTTAATCAATGAAATGTACTCTGCCTGATTATTTGTCATTACTCCTATGCTTTCACTCAATTGTAAAACAGGCTTTTGCAGATCTTCGGCATCAAAAACAATTACACCAATTGCAGATTCACCGGGATTACCTCGACAGGCACCATCTGTATATGCGATCAATTTCATTCAGTTGCTTTTTGTGCCGGGTTCAGGCATCGATAGGAATGTAAGGGACTTATCTGTGTTACGGGAACAGGTTCAGTACATTCATTTAGTTTATATGGGCAACGATTCCTGAATGAGCAGCCATCATCTATTTCGTTGAGAGAGGGTACCTGACCAGGTATCGGTTTTAGTCTTGCTTTTTTATTCGTTTGGGGTAAAGATTGAAACAGTCCTTCGGTATAAGGATGCCTGTAATCTCGAATGATTTCAGCAACTGGACCTGTTTCTACGATCTTACCGGCATACATGATGGCCACGCGATCTGCAATTTGCGAGACTATTCCCAGGTCATGCGTAATCAGTAAAACTGCCATTTTTCTCTTTATGTTCAGTTCTTTGATTAAGCGAAGAATCTGGGCCTGAATTGTGACATCGAGAGCAGTGGTTGGTTCATCTGCAATCAGTAGCTCGGGATCGGTAGCCAAAGCCATAGCAATCATTATTCTTTGTCTCATGCCTCCCGAAAGTTGAAATGGGTATTGGTTGTAACGGAGTTCTGGTTCTGGAATCCCGGTGCTTTCGATCAGTGTTATTGCTTTTTTAACAGCTTCATCTTTACTTAAATCTGTATGTTCCTGCAGTACTTCAAGAATCTGGCTACCGACTGTGAATACAGGATTCAGGGCAGTCATTGGTTCCTGAAAGATCATGGCAATTTTTCCGCCCCTGATTTTTCTAATTTGAGACTCGTTAGCAGCCAGTATATTTTCTGATTTTAAGGAAATCTTACCTTGTGTTATTTTTCCTGGAGGTTCAATAAGATTGAGTATTGATAGTCCAGTCAGGGTTTTGCCGCTACCAGACTCGCCGACTAAAGCTAAGATTTCACCAGCTTGAATTTCCAGATCAATTTCTCTTAGTGCTTTCAAAAAGCCATTTTCGGTCTGGAAACCCACTGTTAGTTCTGAAATTTTGAGTAGAGGCGAATTGTGAATCACTTCGGTTTCGGTATTCATTAAATTGCCCTTTTCTCTTTCAAGTCTGCGAGTTCTGCTTCACTATAGCCGAGCTCACTCAATAATTCCCGGGTATTTTCGCCCAAATCTGGTACACTGCCGTGAATATTTACAGGTGTTTCTGAAAATACAAAAGGAGATCCGATTGATAAAAAATCTTTACCTGTTTTACTTTTTTGCAGAGTAACCATGCCTCTAGCTTTCAGTTGCCGATCTTCAAAGACTTCATCAAGTTCAGCGACTGGTGAAAGACAGCAATCAGTGTGTTCAAACCAGGGCTTCCATTCTTGCAGGGTTTTTGATTTAAAGATTTGTATCATTTGGTGATGAATTGTACTCAGATTCTCTTCATTTAACGGAGTTTTTTCAAGTAAATCTGATCGATCAATTGTTTTCAAGAACGTTCTAAAAAATCGTTCTTCTAAAGCTGCCAGTATAACAAACCGATTATCTTTTGTCTCATAAATATTATAGTTCGGCAGTTTGCCGTTGAGCATTTCATGTCCCCTCAAAGGTTTTTTACCATTTGCAATATACTCAGCGGCATAAAGATGCAGGAAAGCCATTGCTCCATCCATCATTGAAATGTCGACAAACTGGCCAATCCCTGTCTTTTCTCTGGCATAAAGAGCAGCCAGAATTCCTGAAAGGGCTACCAGAGTCCCTCCGCCTATATCAGCTACTTGAAAACCAGGAATCACTGGTGCGGAATTTTTAGGTCCGTTCAAGCCCAGTAATCCGGCTCGAGCTGCAAAATTTCCGTCATGGCCAGCCATGTCCTTATCAGGACCAGTTGCTCCGTATCCTGAGATGGCACAATAAATCAAACGGGGAAATTTCTTCTGCAATTGAGGCCATCCTATTTCCAGTTCTGACATTGTGCCTGGTCGAAACCCCTCAAGAAGAATATCTGAAGTAGCCAAAAGTTTTAACAAGACCTCTCTGCCAGCCTCCCTTTTGATATTAATAGTCACTGATTTTTTCTTTCTGTTCAAGAGCGAGAACATTGCCGAATTTTCAGTGCCTTCAATCTTGCCGCCCCAGTGTCGAGTCATGTCTCCCATGCGCGGATTTTCAATTTTTATTACTTCTGCCCCCATGTCAGCGAGGTGCTGTGAACACAGTGGCCCGGGTAATAGAAGAGAGAGATCTACAACCCGAACACCCTGCAGTGGTCCTGAAGATTCGCCTGTCATTGTTCAAAAAAAGATTTGGTATCAGGATTACAACGATTATCTGAATCGTGCGAGTTCATCACGATCTAAGGTCAATGTCGTAGAAACTGTTTGTCTGCTGGAATCTGGAAAAATCACCAGAGATTCTTTGATTGTATTAAATCCTTTTTCTGAAAGCACATCTCTGATTAAAAAACTGCCTAAACCATGACCACCTTGAGATTGGTCTAGCATATCTTCTTCAAACTGAATAGTGTTCTCTTCTTCACTTTGTATTCTTTCTATTACTTTGGTTCGAAGCCGCTCAAGTGCCAATTCGTCAAGATAACTTCTGTTGATGATTGTGAATGAGATTTCATCATTTTGTGGATGTATGGAGAACCGGACAATATTTTTGTGATCATGTGTAAAAACTTTATAGCGCTCATTAAGATTGAGAAGGGTCTGCAATTCTGGAGTAAAAATTCTTTTTGAAGTTGCTTTTCTCTCTTCGTCTAACAATCGAGCCATTTCAATACGTTTCAAATTGAAATCTCTTACCCTGTTCAGAAAAGTCATTGAGCTGCGCAAATGCATGATGTAGCGATCAAAAGATTGCCCGGCGATCGCTTTTTCTTGACCGGCTTCTTTCATTGCATTCAGGTGATCTTCCCAAAGTGCTTGGGCAAGAAAAAAGAAGTAGTTTTCCCGCAGCCCGTTGTTCAGTACTTCCATAAGCAGGGTTCGCAGGAAAACACCAAAATCTCGATTTAAAGAATAACGTTGACAAATGAGATCCATTAAATCTTTCATGACAGCGCGTGAACGATCGCCGTAATGCTTTACCAGAAAAATAATATGATGATTATCTGCCAGCTTCTTCGAAATTCGGGCTTTTAGACCTTCGGGGGTTACGACCACAGCTTTAGATTTTATTTTGACCTGAAATGTAAAGAAGAATTGGCTATGGGTTGCATAAATAGAGAACAGTTTCTCTTCTTCGGTTATTGAACTGCGGGTTTAATTTAATAATCAGGGCCTCTGCATAGCTAGGGTAAAACCGGTTCTTTTCTATACACTGGATCTTGTTCGATGAGAGCAACTTTAGTTCATTTTCCGGAATAGATAAAAATGATAGAACATAAACTTCCTGAGATCGTTTCTGCTGCAGACTGTTTTTCAGGTCTTCAATTTCTGAAAGTCTTTCTGGATATTTATTCTGTATTCCATAAAAGGAATGCCAAAACGGATCAATTTTGTAGAGAATTCGATGTTGTTTCTTTAGCTGTCCCAGTTCAATTGTGCCTTTTATATTCGCTAATTGTGATCCATTGGTAGCTGCAAGAATCGAAATTAAACTGCTAAAAATCAAAAAAAGATAAAACGAACGTTGAACAAGCTTATTTGACTCAAGCTCTTGTAATCCTCTGAACGTAATCAAGAAAAAAGCCGGAATAATTGGCAGAATGTAACGATCCAGCTTGAAAGGAACAATAGAATATAAGATAACAAATATTGTGAGTACAAGTGCAGGCAATAAAGAGTTTTTTATACCTTTGATAAAAGCATACAGAAGCGGGAAAGAGAATGGAGGTATAAAATAGACAGCTAAAATAGCCAGATAAGTATACCAGGGCATAGTCCCATAACTTTGGCTGCCAACATGATGGGTATAGTTGTAATCCAGATAACTGAATACTGTACTTAACGGACTTCTACCAACAATGATTTCTTCGGTTACCATTAAGAATAAAACGATTGCCCCACCTGCTGATATACCCATGAGACCTTGAAATTTTTTCTCATCTTTAATAAATAAATATCCAGCTAGAACGAAAAATACTGGAGCTATTGAAAATTTAAGATAAACAGACAAAGCAAGAAAAAATCCCCCCCAGACTCGCGATGACAGCAGTGGTTCTTTCTTACTTATAAAATACAGAGCCCATGTCATGGGGATCATTGCTAGACCATCTAACTCTACTCTGGTTGCATAAAAAGGACTTAAGGCATAGACCGAAGATGACAGGGTAATCAGGTTCTGCCATTTTCTATTTAAATAGAGTCCCGCCAGCTTATATATTCCTAGAATCTGAAATAAAGACAAAAGACCAATAAAAAAATACCCGCTTGAAACAAGATAATCTGCTCTATCAACTCCTAAGAGACTGATGGGTTTCATGAAAAGATAAAATAAATAAGGCAGAGAAAAAAATCTTTCAGCTGGGACTTCTATATCATGCTTCCCAAACAGTAATTGTAGTGCGGGATCAAGAATATTTTGGCTGTCATCATACGCTGCAGGTCCAAAATTAAATATTGCAGCGGTCGTTCTCAGAATAAATGCGAGAAGCAGACTTATCAACAGTGCGTTTTTCTCAAAAATATTTTTCAGTGTTGGGAACATTTTACATAGTCCTGTACTATCGTACTTTGAATACCATAATCTTGTAGCCAAAATAGTTTACCAGCATGCTGATAAGTATACTGACCAGCTTTACCATATTTACTATCCATATATTATTCCCGTCATTGAAGATTGAATTGAGAGAATAAAAAGTAGCTGAAGATAAGAATAACGATAAAAGGGAAACTGAAAGAAATAGACAGTACGAGGCAATTCTTTGAAAAGTGAAACTTGCATTCAGAATGAATGAAACAAGATTTGCACCAATAAATCCTGATATGTGATACTTGATTTGTGTAATATTGTCTCCTTTTCCGAACAAAATTATCAATATATTGTGAATACTGTAATCTACAAAAGTATTCACAATTCCCACTACAACAAACTTCAAGAAATATGAAAATCGAATACGAATTACATCAAAAAAAACCTTGGGTACATCCCAGGCAGTCACTGTACTTCCAGGTTGATCATTCCAGCTTATCGGTACTTCTTTTACAGAAAAAGAATGTAGTTTGGCTTTTCTTAGTATCTCGACATCAAAACTGAATCTTTGAAACTTAAGATCTCTGAAAAGGAGTTGTGCACTTTCCCTGCTAAACAATTTAAAACCGCATTGGGTATCCTGAAAGGGTAATTCTGCAATTAGACGAATTAAAAAGTTACCAGAGCGACTTATTAGCCTGCGTATGAAACTTTGTTTTTTAATTAGACTGGAGTTTTGCAGATACCTTGAAGCAATTGCGATATCAAACGATGATAAATATCCATTAAGTTTTTCAAATTCTTCAATCGCAGTCGCTCCGTCTGCATCAGCCACAAGTATAAAATTGCCACCGCTATTCAGTACACCAGACCGAACAGCTGCTCCTTTTCCCCTATTCTTTTTATGAGTTAAGATCTTAACCTCACTCAGGTTCATTTTTTTTATGATATTTTGGGTATTGTCTTTGCTGCCATCATCAACAATTATGATTTCAAAAGTAAGCTTCGATTTTTTGAAGTATTGATGAATTTTCTTTAAATACGCAGGTAATCGTTTTTCTTCGTTATAGGCCGGAATTACAACTGAAAGATCTTTGACCGGCTTCTTGTGAAAAGTCTTTATTCTCTGTAAAACAATTGTTGTATTTGAACCACAGAGTGGTCGAAAAAATCCTGAAAAAGCTTCGTTTACCCGGCCACACCAAAAATAAAATTTATGATAGTTTTGTGATTGAATAAATCGTGAAAATACGATGATGAGAATTCTGGCAATGATTCCCCAGTTCAAGACAGACAGGATTCTAAAGCCGGCCAAATCTGCATTGTCTTGTAATTTTAATGAACTCTTTTTGAGTGAACCTATATGAAATATCAGTAGCTGCTCTATTTGTTGAGAGGCTATATCTGGAAATGAATCCAGATCTTTTTGATGGTAAACAATTAAATCTGCATCTTGAATACTGGAATGTTTCAAGTAATTATTGCCCGATAAATTTTCGGGATCATAAATTTTTTCGGCCAGCGGCGATAAATGTTTTTCGATAATAGCCAGGGTAAGATTTTGGTAATCTGGAATCATAAGACTAAACCATCTTGATTCTCCTCGTTGATACTATGAGTGAAACTGTAAAATCAATTAAAGGTAAGAATAATCCGTATTGACGGTCTGAAAAAGAAACATTGATTGACTTTGAAAACAAGGGGGATTAGCTCAGTTGGTTAGAGCGCTTGCTTGACATGCAAGAGGTCACTGGTTCGAATCCAGTATTTCCCACAGAATCAATTATCAGGAAAACTGAATGTCAACTTACTCCGAATTAATCGCAGAAAAACAACCATCTTTGAGAAAGAAAGCTCTTGCGGTTAAGGTAGGCGATCAACTTCTCGATTTATTCAGGGAAGCGCCGAACGGTGAAACGGGGGACGGATATAAAGTTGTAACTTTTGATACCGACGAAGGAAAGATGCTTTTTTGGCATTCGAGTGCACATATTCTGGCTCAGGCTGTTAGGCGTATCTGGCCAGATGCTAAATTTGATGATGGTCCGGCGTTGATGTCAGGGCCTGGTCATTTTTACTACGACATCTATTTAGAGCATAAAATCAGTGAAGAAGATTTTGCTCGAATTGAGGCAGAGGTTGAGAAAATTGTATCTGAGAACCACACCATCTCTCGCAGGGTATTGGCAAAATCTGATGCATTAGCACACTTTCAATCGCAGGCTGAACAATTCAAAGTAGCGATTATTGAAAAACTACCTGAATCTGCTGAGATTTCACTCTATAGTCAGGGAGATTTTGAAGATTTATGCCGTGGCCCGCATGTTCCTTCGACAGGAGTATTCGGGGCGTTTAAGCTAACTGCAATTTCCGGAGCGTACTGGAAAGGCGATGCGAGTAATCCCATGCTGCAGAGAATCTACGGGGTGAGTTTTCCTGATAATAAGATGTTAAAATCTTACATACAAAGACTTGAAGAGGCTAAAAAACGCGACCATAGAAAACTGGGCAAAGAGCTGGAGTTATTTCATATTGAACCAACAACCCCGGGTATGGTCTACTGGCATCCGAAGGGTTACACCATCTACACTGAACTGCAAAGTTATATTCGCCGTAAGCTGGCTCTTAGAAATTATCAGGAATTGCATACCCCTACCATTGCAGATAAAACTTTGTGGGAAAAATCAGGTCACTGGGAGGTTTTTCGAGAAAACATGTTCTTCACAGAAAGTGAAGAAAAGATTTTCGCTGTAAAACCAATGAACTGCCCATGTCATGTTACGGTTTTTAACCAGGGCTTAAAGAGTTACCGTGACTTGCCGCTCAGGCTTGCTGAATTTGGCAGCTGTCATCGAAACGAGCCATCAGGAACATTGCATGGCTTAATGCGGGTTCGTGCTTTTACGCAAGATGATGCTCATATATTTTGTACTGAAGAGCAGATTCAAGAAGAGGTGGCAAATTTTATTGACCTTGTTCGGGAAGTCTATACAGATTTTGGCTTCAATGATATTCTGGTAAAGCTGTCAACCCGTCCGGAAAAGCGGGTCGGAACAGATGAAAATTGGGATCGGGCAGAAAAAGCCCTTGAAGTCGCTTTAGACACAAAGAAGTTAGATTGGGAGTTAAATCCGGGGGAGGGTGCTTTTTACGGACCCAAGATTGAATTTTCATTACGAGATTGCCTTGATCGAGTCTGGCAGTGTGGTACCATTCAAGTTGATTTTTCAATGCCGGGAAGATTAGGTGCTGAGTACGTTGCATCTGACGGATCTCGAAAAACTCCGGTTATGTTGCATCGAGCAGTGTTCGGGTCTCTCGAGCGATTCATTGGTATTCTGATTGAAGAATATGCAGGCAAATTTCCGGTCTGGCTATCGCCCATTCAGGTTTCAATTCTTTCTGTAAATGAAGAAGTAAATGACTACAGTAAAGAAATTGAGAAACTTCTGAAAGAAAATGGCTTCAGAGTAGAGTTGAACATTTCCAGTGATAAAATCGGTTACAAAATCAGAGAATGGACCCAGAAAAAAATCAATTATGCAGTCGTTTTGGGTGCTCGCGAAAAAGATGGTCGAGAACTTGCAGTTCGAGAACGAGGTGAGCAGGAGACCAAATCTTTTCAGATACAAGAGTTCATTGATCTGTTAAAAAGCCAGCTCAAATAGAATCACGCATATTCATATAAACCTTTGGGTTTCTCGCAACTTCTATTATTGTCTCTGCAAATATTTCAGCAGCCGTTTCGCAAGAGTTTAAATCTCCGGTTAACCAGGCAGCTGCAAAATTTGTTTCTGTGGGCGGAGGGAATATCTTTACAAAAGCTGCATTCGAGCCCTTTGCGGCAGCATCAAAACCCATCGTTGCCTCGATTGGTGGGGCTACAAGATAGGCTAGTGATTCTCCCGGTTGTAAACCGGTTTGAGCAGCAAGGTAATAGCCAACTGAAGAGATCACATGCGGGAAAAATGTTATTGTTGCATCTTCATTCGCTGAATAGAAACATGCGTCTTCTTCCAGGCAACGAATTGTTGCTTTGATACCTTCTTCAACTTCATCGGGATCCCGACCTGCGAGCACTCCTAAAATTTCACCTGATAATTTACCAGAAGAATGTGCAGAACCGGCATAAAAGGATTTTGCAAAAACAACATCAACATTGGCATGTTTGGTGGCTTCATCTAAAGCCACATATGTTGAGTCATCCTGGTCAACAGTAATTAAAGCAAGCGAGGTATGTTTTTCAGGATTTGCACCGTACCCGATCAACAAAGCCTCATGTGCGTTTGGTATTTTTTGCAGGGAAAGTATGCGTGGTCTAATTGGTTTTAATATCATTGTGTACCTCTACCAGCCAGTTTCTTTTCTGCGGTTCACGATACTGGTATCCGCTGGCTTCTGCCAGATCTTTTTCTTTGGTAAGATCTAAACTAACCCCTGATGTTCCCTGTTGAATCATGACCTGTGCCAGTCTGGCCAGTCTTTTAGCTGCATGTTCGGGAGTTGTCCCTCGCTGGTGTATGTTTGACATCATATTGCGATTTCCATCTGTATTGCCTATTTTCGGGTCATGCACAAGGTATGCAGACAAGCCATCCCCCGTTCCCAACCCGGGTCTTTCTCCCAGTAAAATTGCTGCGACCCTGGCATTTACAGTTTGGCCTATTTCGTCTTCTAACCAGACTCGGGCAAATTTCACCCCAACCGGAGTACCGACGCTTAAACCCAAAGCCTCGCATTCTTTGATAAAGGAATTGAGCAGCACTAAGCCAGACCCTTGCGTTGCAACTGCAGACAGGCCATCCGCCAGAATCGGCTGCACATCAATATTCTTTTTTGCTTTCTGCTGAAGAACACTCAGTGATTCAGAATTGAGACGCCGGCCCAGGTCAGGGCGCAACAAAAATTCTCGATGGTTGGTAACTCTGCTTCTCAATGCTAAAATATTATTTTTTTCAAACCAGTCATCATCCAGTTCGGTAGCAACTGCAGCATGTGCAACAGCAAGTTCAGCCTGAAACTGAAGTACTACGTTGGTAGCATAACGGGTTCCGACATGCCCTATTCCCACAAGAGCCGTTGTACTTTCTGTTTCTGTTTTTGAGTTCGTCGGTATGCTTTTTTCAGTCGCTTTTATTTGCGGTAATTTGCCGTCTTCTGTACGATTATCGAGCTGAAGCTTTTTTCTGAGCCGCGCTATAAGAGAAGAAGTTGTACTCATAACAGCCTCTCCGCTCTGCCAAAATTTTTGCCGGGTTTATCTCCAGACCAGATTTCCATAGTATGTAGCCATTCTTCAAATTCTGGCGCCGGACGTTTGCCCAGTAGATGCCTTAACGAGGGAATATCATGAAACGAAGTGGATTGATAGTTTAACATTATATCATCCCCTACCGGCAGAGACATTAGATAACTGCATTCTGCTGCGGCCAATTGCACTTTAAGACTTTCGAGTTCATTCTGGGACATCTTTGCATGATAGGTAAAACAGGCGTCACAACCCATTGGTAATCCCAGTATTTTTCCCATGAAATGGTCTTCGAGACCCGCTCTGGTTATTTGTGCGCCATCTTCAAGATATTCTGGTCCTATAAACCCAACAACTGTATTGACCAAAAAGGGATTGTATTTTCTGGCGAAACCATAGCAACGAGCTTCAACCGTAACCTGGTCTGCATCATGATTTGCATGGGAAGAAAGTGCTGAACCCTGACCAGTTTCAAAATACATTAGATTGGGACCTTTATTTGAGGTTTTTTCTTTCATTATTTCCCAGGCCTCATCAATAAGTGCGACGGATATTCCGAATGCATTATTTGCCTTCTCTGTGCCGGCTAAAGACTGGAACATCAAATCCATGGGGCAGCCTTTTTCGAGAGCCTTCATTTGAATAGTAATATGAGATAAGACACAATGCTGGGTAGGGATATTATGAGTGGTACGAAGTCGATGAAGGTTGGTCAAAATTTCTCTCGTTGATTCTACAGAATCTGTTGCGGGGTTTATTCCCAGCACAGCATCGCCACAGCCATACGAGAGACCTTCTCTTGCAACAGCCATTATCCCATCAACATCATCATAAGGGTGGTTTGGTTGTACCCGGGAGCTGAGCCTGCCGGGTAAGCCGAACGTATTGTTTGCCTTAACAATGACCTTGCATTTTTTTGCAGCTATCATCAGATCCATATTTGACATAAGCTTGCAAACAGCCGCAGCCATCTCTGGTGTGAGCCCGGGAGATATTGCGAGAATTTTTTCAGAAGTAGATTCAAAACTGAGCAGCCACTCCCGAAACTGTCCCACAGACAGATGCTTTACACTGTTAAAGGCATCTTCATTAAGATTGTCTTCGACGAGTCTGGTAATTTCATCCTGCTCATACGGGACCACCGGGTTCTCACGCAGTTGAGCAAGTGTCAACTGGGACAAAACAGCCCGGGCAGCCACCCGTTCAATGTCATCTCGCGCACTAACCCCTGCCAGATCATCCCCTGATCTCGGAGCATTTGCTTTAGCCAGAACTTCTTTGACAGATTGAAAAGAAAAATGGCGATTCCCGATTTTAGATGCGAGTTTCAAATTACGCCAAAGAGAACCGGTTAGTGCACAATGTCAATAAATTCTCATCTGCGAAGCGGGTTTTTTCGTACATTGAAGAAATAGAAAAGTGCAAACGATGGTTTAAGATAAATTGAATCAGAAAACTCAATTCCGAACCCTTTCCCTTTCTTGGAATTACCAGATTGAGAATTTATCCATACAATTCGACCCGGGCGGATGACCTTTTTTGAGTCAGAATAGTGAATTTCGGTAGATACTGAATCGTCAACTTTCAGGTTTAATTTATCTGTTTCTACAAAACAGCCTGTTCGGCTCAGGTTCCAGCTTTTGCCAGCTATAGTATTTTGAGAATTCACTAAGTTTACAGGTACTTCAAATTTGTACCGGTTTGCATACCTTTCTTTGAGAAAATTGGCAAATCGTTTAACTGTGTCCGCGTCATTATTTGACAACCTGACACCGATTCTCTTGAACCCGCTTTCGGCAATAATTCGTACAACTTCACCCTTCAGGTTGATTTTTCCTAAATCAGATAACTGTAGCTCCATTTCGATGGCATCACCAGTATTGGCTTTCTCTTTTTTAGGCAAATCAAACATTAGACCGGTTTCAGATATATCGAGAGTTCTGGTATCAAACGAGCTTTGCTGGCTACCGCTTTTTGTTATTTTTACAGGTAAACTCAGTGGCATTCTTTTTGAGAGCCGCCAGCCACGATCTTCATCTGAGAAATAAGGTGCTCGAATCGACTCTGAAACAAAGAAGGTCACACCTGCAAAATTTGCAATGTTCAGTAAGATTATTGCGTAGAAAGCAATTGTTCCAGTGTAAAACTGTAATTGATAAAGACTGAATATGGCAAGCAAAGAAGAGTAGATAATAAAGGTGTACCAGCCCCATCGATGAGCTTTGAAGACACCAAATGCAACAAACGGGACCATACAGATTAAAAAGAGACCGAATTCTGTATAGTTGCTTACCAGACGCTGCACAACGGGCATTTTGGGAGAGAGCACATAGATAAGCCCAGTGAATGCCAAAAAAGCAACAGCTACAATACTCGCCACAACGATAAACAATGTTGCCTTTGGTTTCTTAAGAATTGTGCTTTTTTGAGCGGTGATCATTAAGTTCTCCTTAGTATACCAATACTATTATGCCAGCTGGTATCGATCAGTGCCAGAAAGTGTAATAAAGACCCGCAAACAAGAGTTAATATTGGTGTACGAATTGCAAAGTGCTTTGGCAACGTCACTTTATGAAGTTGATTTCTTGGAATGTCAACGGCATTCGGGCTGTTGAAAAAAAAGGCGAATTACAAAAACTTGTTTCTGATGAGCAGCCAGATGTTCTTTTTTTACAGGAAATTAAAGCAAAAGAAGAGCAATTGGGCAAATGGCTTACTGAAAATGAAGACTATGCACAATTTTACCATTCTGCAGAAAAGCCCGGTTATTCAGGGGTCGGGGTGTGGCTTAAGAAATCATCTATTCAAAAGTTTGAGATTGAGACTGGTATGCCAGGCTGGAATGATTCTGAAGGCAGGGTAATTTCTTTTCGGACCGGCAACAAAAAGCAATACAAAGTTTATGGTGTCTATTTTCCCAATGGGGGTAAAAGCCCAGAAGCCTGGCAGGGTAAACTGAAGTTCTATGATCATTTTCATGAGATGATCTCAAAAGACAGAAGCAATGGAGACAAGGTGATCTTTACCGGCGATCTAAATGTAGCCCACAATGAGATTGACCTCGCCCGGCCCAAAGAAAATGAAAAAAATATAGGCTTCCTGCCCGAAGAAAGAGCCTGGGTAGACCGTCTTCAAAAAGACAACTGGATCGATACATTTCGCTCAAAGCATCCCGATGAGATCAGTTATACCTGGTGGAATATGCAGACACGCTCCCGAGATAGAAATATCGGGTGGCGTATTGACTATTTTATTGTCGATAAGCCTCTCTTCAAGAATGTGCAGAAAATTTCTCACCTCAATGACCAGATGGGTTCTGACCATTGCCCGGTTGTACTGGAAGTTGAACTGCCGGGTTTCTGAAAACAAAATAAAAAATTACAGAAACGGAGTTACGGGAACCTCTGCTGCTATTAAGGTAATACCTGCCTTATCGGCAGCTGTGATTACTTCCTCGGGAGTAACCACAAAGGTTTTTTCAGCTTCAATTGCAAGAATATGCAATCCGTTTTCCTGCATAACTTGAATCGTGTGTAGGCCAACCGTGGGCACATCGAAGCGGGTATCTTGATTTTTTTTCTGAGATTTACAGACAATGCCGCCTTTTTTATGCGTAACTGCACCAGCTCTTTGCAGACATAAATCGGTTCCTTCAATCGCTTCAACTGCCAGAACAGCCCGGTTGTGAACGACCACCGTCTGTCCTATATCGAGCTCACCAATCTTACTTGCATGATACATGCCAAAACGGATATCCTGCAGTTCCTGCTCGGTTAATGCGTTACCTGTATATTGTTTTGCTGCCAGCTTAAGATTGCCTAGAAATGTTTCCTGAGAAATGACAGTGATTCCCATTGACTCAAATTTTTTCGAGAGAGCAAAAAAGAAGGCATCATCGTTTCTGCTGTCTAATTCTGATAAAAGCTGCAGAGTTTCAGAATCAAATTTCATATCAGGCTTGAATAAATGTTCTTTTCTGACTTTGCCTAACAGCAGCAGATGGGTTATTTTTTGATCTTGCAGCAATTTTAGAAAATGACCAAGGCCACCAATGGAAACCGGAAAAACTCGATTTAAAAATTCTTTTTCTAAATCAGAATTGATAGTCTCTTCTATCACAGGAAAAAGCGAAACACTAATATTTTGATCATGCGCGGAGCGGGCAGCAATCAAGGGTAAACTGCCGGCACCGCATAAGATTCCCAGATGTTTTATTTTTTCGAGCATGATTATTTTTTAAAAATTTTCTTAACCATGCGTAATCCGTCTATCAATCGGTCAATATCATCGCGGTCGTTGTAAATATACAGGCTTGCCCGTGCGGTTGCCGGTACTCCCCAGCTTTGCATAAGCAGCTGACAGCAATGATGACCGGCCCGTATAGCAACACCGGTTTCATCAAGTATAGTCCCTATATCATGCGGATGTACACCTTCTATGCCAAATGAAATTGCACCCGCTTTGCGCACTCTTCCCGAGATAACATCATCGCTTGATGGTCCGTAGTTATGCCATCCATTTTCTTCAAGTTGTGCTAATGCGTAGGCAGTGAGATCATGTTCCCACTGCTCAACATTTTTCATGCCGATTTTATTGAGATATTGCAAGGCTGCCCCAAACCCGATTGCCTCTGCAATAGGGGGCGTCCCGGCTTCAAATCTATGCGGAGGATGATTGTATGTGGTTCCCTCTTTTTTAACAAGTGCGATCATATCACCCCCGCCGTGAAAGGGTGGCATTACAGAGAGTACATCTCGATTGCCCGCTAAAATTCCCAGACCGGTAGGGCCCAGCATTTTATGGGCAGAAAAAGCAATAAAGTCTGCTGAGAATTCTGCCCACGAAGTCTCGGCATGGCAAATTGCCTGGGCAGCATCGATCATGAATATAGCGCCATTCTTACGCGCCAGCTCTCGAAAGGGGGTTAGATCATGTACTACCCCGCTGACATTTGAAGTGGCACTGAGGGCAACAATTTTTAGCTTATGATGTGAAAATTCATTCTGACTGATGAATTCTGTTTGAAGTGAGCCATCCGCCCTCACCGGAATATAAACTACTTTAGCTCCCGTTCTCTCTGCGAGCATTTGCCATGGCACCAGATTTGAGTGGTGTTCAGATTCGCTGATGAGAATAACATCGTCTTTCTCAAGGCCAGACTGCCAATTTGAAAAAAAAGGTGCGAGCTCTTTTTTGACCCTTTCGAGAGAAACTGCCAATAAATTGATGCTTTCTGTCGTGCCTTTGGTAAAGATTGCCTCTATTTCATTCGGTGCTTGCAGGAAATTCAAGACGGCTTTGCGAACAGCTTCGAATTTTTCAGTCGCCTCAACAGAAAGGGCATACACGCCGCGGTGAATATTCACACTATACCGGGAATAATAGTCGGTTATTGCCTCTATCACGACAGACGGTTTGAGAGATGTGGCCGTTGAGTCTAAGTATGTGATTCCAGGGTTCAGTTCAAAAAAAGGAAAATCATGCTGAACTGATTTTCCCAGGGGGTAAGTGTTCATAGTCGGCCTCGTATGAATAATTTACCAAATTTGTAAACTAAAGCCCATTTTTACAAAACCACCGTTGCAATTTAATGTTCAAGTTAAACACTTTCTGTAATTTGGTCAATGCTCTATTGGCTTTTGTATCCGTTGAAAGATGAAGTATCGTTCTTTAGAATTTTTGGCTATACTACTTTTCGTATGGTTTTTGCGGCTGTGACCGCACTATTGCTCTCGTATTATTTTGGTCCGAAATTTATTCAATTTCTCAAAAAATTAAAATATGGGGAATCGATTCGTGATGACGGCCCTCAAAGCCATTTGCAAAAAGCCGGAACGCCGACTATCGGAGGTCTCATGATAATTGCTATCATGAGTATATCTCTCGTTATCTGGGGGAATTTCAGTAACTTGTATGTGGTTGGTATCTGGATCGGTACTCTGGCCTTGGCAGGGGTAGGGTTTTGGGATGACTACCAGAAAAGTGTACTCAAAATTCCGGGCGGAATGAAGCCCAGGGTAAAACTGGTTTTACAGTTTCTAATTGGTCTCACATTTGCAATCGTTGTTTACTATTTTCCTTACAACCCATCAAGTCTTCCCAATCAGCATACTGATTTATTTATTCCGTTTCTCAAAGATCCGGCTTTTAATCTTGGGCTCTGGGCAATATTTTTCTGGATGTTTATTGTTGTGGGAACTTCAAATGCGGTGAATCTTACTGACGGGCTGGATGGTCTGGCAGTGGGCATCTCGATTATTGTTCTCGGTACTCTTGGTATACTGGCTTACGTTACAGGAGTTAAGCCTCTGGCCGAATATCTATTGATACCATTTATTCCCGAGGCAAACGAAGTAGGGGTATTTTTAGCCGCACTGGTTGGGGCCTGTATTGGGTTTTTATGGTACAATGCGTACCCGGCTCAAATCTTTATGGGCGATACAGGTTCTCTTGCTCTGGGCGGAGCGATCGGTATGACGTCGATATTGATTCGCCGAGAATTATTGCTCATAATTCTCGGTGGCATTTTTGTGCTCGAGGCAATTAGTGTAATACTACAGGTCGGAAGTTACAAGCTGCGAAAAAAACGCATCTTCAAAATGGCCCCCATTCACCATCATTTTGAATTGTCTGGCTGGCATGAGAACAAAGTCGTTATAAGATTCTGGATTTCAGGAATTTTATTGGCCTTAGTTTCACTTTCAAGTCTCAAAATTTTGTAGCCATCAATTTGTTGACAATGTTATTGAATCATAGTATTGTATCCTAATGGCCAGCGTTGACGCAAAGTCTCATGAGAATGTCAGCAAAGAAATGGATACTTTGCGTACATTGATGAAGAAAAAAGGTCTTAAATCGACCTCACAGCGCGATGAACTTGCCCGCTGGATTTTTGAAACTCACAACCACTTCACTGTAGAAGATATCATTGCAGATTTTAGAAATAAAGGCCAGAGAGTCTCTGTTGCAACTGCTTATCGGGTCGTACAGATGATGCTTGATCTCGGCTTGCTACTAGAGCATGATTTTGGTCGTGGAATCAAGCATTATGAACATACGCCAGGGCATCCGCATCATGATCATATTATCTGCAATGATTGTGGAAAAATTGTCGAGTTTGCAGAACCCGAGCTTGAATCAATGAAAGAGAAAGTTGCCATAAAACATGGCTATAAGATGGATACTCATACTCTTTGCATCTATGCAGAGTGCACAAAATGTACTAAGGAAGAAAAAGAGAAGAATAAAAAGAAATTTGCTGTTTTATGAAAAACTCTTTCGTTCAGGAACATAGGAATCTGATAAAGGAAATTCAACTTTAGCATAAGTTTTCGTCTTATAATCAGATTTGATGGTAAATAAGTGAGGGTCAATACCCTCTGCCTTCAATAGCATTAGAATCAAGGTGATACCCATACCAGCGCCCTCAGCATTGTCTTGCATATCCATATAGAACTCTGCAATATTGTCATACTGGGATCCTTTCTTGAATTTTTCTCGAACGCGATAATCTTCTTTTTCTGACATCGCACTGTTGTTAATAACCTCTACAATGAGACGGTCAGGGTTGTAATCAAATTTCACATCGACAAAGAGGTTGGCATTTCTTGCTTTATTTGCATAATCGCTGATAAATTCTTCAGTAAGTTTAGTTTTAAAGGCTGCCATCCCTTTTTTGTAAGACTCTTCGTTTTCAGGGTCAATATCCATCTCGTGAAATAGAATTCTTTTAATGTTTGCTTTAGCACCGTTTAAGGCAAGTTCTTTTACAGAAGTGTAAACAGCACCTAGTAAATCAGGTTTGTTGTACTTGTCGAGTACAGAAGTGACAATTGTGTTCAGTTCTTCCTCAGTTTTTTGCAAAAGCGCATAAAGGCGAACCCGTATTGGTTTACCATCTGCCAATGCTTCGCTGATTCTTGTCTCTATTTCATTTTCCATTGGAATTACTCCAATGTAGAAGGGGCCAATAAGTGTTCAAGATAAATTTTTTTGATAAGTGGTGCTGTGCATAACCGGTTATGTCGCATTCAAAAACACTCAAAAATAAAGAAGAAAACTTAATTCAAAATGAGACAATAAAAGAGTTGCGAGTGTGTTCGATTCCATAATTAAGGAGAAGGTGTACTTCGTATAGATGGCAGCAAAACGTATCAAAGTAATGGCTCATCCCA
Organism: Leptospiraceae bacterium; assembly: GCA_020440825.1. Lineage (GTDB taxonomy): Bacteria > Spirochaetota > Leptospiria > Turneriellales > Turneriellaceae > JAGRNJ01. The sequence goes on from JAGRNJ010000010.1 coordinate 66,815, forward strand.
AATTAATTTACTGGTTTGGAATGCCCGAGGTCTTCAGCTCTAAAGATAAACTCGAATTTTTGAAGAGAGATATATACCTTAAGAAACTTGACCCGGCCACGGTGTCGAATGACACTCAGAAATACGTTGAAGAATCGGGATTTATCTATAATTTTGATTTCGTTGCCTCTGCATTTCGATCAGGAAAAATTCATACATTAGGCACTATTGCAAATAAAATCATTGAACATGCAAAAAAAATATGCAAACAGTCGGGCAGTAGTACATACAACGATTATCGATGATTCCCTGAAAGATGTGTTTCAGAAAGCCGGTATTCCGCTGATGCAGAAAAACCTCGATTACCGCTCTCATGCATTGTCGGCGCTAATGCCGATGGTTCAAATACTATTTCGCTCAGATAAAAGACTCAAGCGCCAATATCTAAGGTTTGAGTTTACTCCCCAGGATGTGTTTCTCTGTACAATTGTGAATAAAAGAAATGAAAATAAAGAAGTAAAAGGGTTTATTCGAGACTTAAGCTTAAACGGAATTGGTGTCTCGTTAGAAGATTCTGAGCAATGTCTGAGCTTTAATTTGAAAGATCCCGTATCTGTAACAATGTCCTTTTTTAACACTTCTGTTGAATTGAAACTCGGTTTCATGACCCGATTATACGCCATTCACAATGAGTTGGGGGTTAGTTTCAATGTTCGCAATGCTGTAATGATTGAGAAAGACTCAGTAGACACTTTGCAGAAACTGATCAACGACTGGGTGCGTGAAGTTGAATTACCGGGCGAAGAATTATAAGAATCAGATTCTCTGTTGAAATAAAAACTTGATTGCTCTCATTCTGTCAGCTTCTAATACGGTGAGAATGCCGTTACCCGTATCAATCGAATCTTTGAGCTCTGGTATGCGGCCCAATTGACGCACCACGTAGCCGTTCAGGGTTTCGAAGCCGTCTTTATCAATTTGCATTCCGAATGTTGAGTTAAAATCATCGATATCAAGATTGCCGTCGAGTTCAAATTTTCGGCGACCTGCTGCAACAATATATTTCGCTTCATGCGCCTGGTCTCTTGATATAATATCGCCCACCAGTTCTTCGGCAAGATTTTCCTGGGTTACAAGGCCAATTACTGTGCCGTATTCGCTGACAATGAATACAATCTGCAACTTTTCGGATTGCATTTTCTGCAAAAGCAGGTCGGCCGGTAATGTCTCTGGAACAAAAGTCGGTTCTCTGATTATCGAAGAGACCCGGGTGGCAGGATTATTTTCTAAGATATCATAAACTGTAATGAAACCGACAATATTATCACCCCGCTCTTCAAAAACAGGATAACGGGTGTACATATTCTCTTCTATAGTTTCATATGCTTCCCGCAAGGTCATGCTTTTATTGATAGAGGCAAATTCAGGTAGCGGAGTCATTACTTCGCGGCTGTTGGTTCGTGAAAGCAGCATGAGACCTTCAGTAATTGCAGTGTCTTCTTCTTGAACCTGGTGGCCGACAAAATAATAGATTTCTTCTCGAACCGATGCACCCCCTCCCTTCCGCATAAATTCTGTTGCTTTCAGAAACAGTATTGAAAGTGGGTAGAAAATATAGTAGATCAGCATGAACGGTCGATAAAAAATTTCAAGAGCTCTCAAATCAATGCGACGAAAAACAGTCTTGGGCAATGTCTCACCAAAAATAAAAAACAGTATTAGCTGAACTGTGAAGGCAAAAGTTCCCCAGTAGACATTTGGCAATAAGTCAATTACCCGGGTCAAGGTTACTGTGGCTGCAACCAGTACAACATTGTTGCCAATTAGACAGGTTGCAATGATGATCTCGCGATTGAGAAAAAGACGTTTTAGGCGATCTGTATCACCTCTTGCGATACGGGCTGCGCTTAAGCCAAGTACTGCTGTTTCCATGCCCGAGAAAAAAGCTGACAGCAGTAAGAGTGCTGCGATAATGTAGATAAGTTCACTCACTTTTGAGTTTTCCTGATGGTGACTGAGTCAATTCTGTTATTTTTGATCTTCATATCGTAGAATTCCATATTCTGAAACTGAAATACGGACGAAGGGTGAGGAAAATCATCAAGCTGTTCGAGCAAGAAACCACTTAGAGTTTCAGCATAGTCAGAAGTAAGGCTGGTCTGAAAAACATCGTTAAAATCATCCAGGATGATCGCGCCCTTTACTCTGAAAATATTATCTGCCAAGGTTTCAACTGTCTCAGAATTACGTGCATCAGCGTTTGAATAGGTGGGCCAATCGCCCATTATTCTGCGCAGCAAATCTTTGAGTGTGAGTAATCCGACAAATTCCCCGGACTCATCTAAGATTGCTGCAACTTCATCACCGCGTTTCGTAAAAGCAATTAAAGATTCCCTGAGAGATAAAGTTTCGGGTAAAAAAAGAACATCTTGAATTCTGTTGCGAAATGATTTCTGGCGATGAAAAACTGCTGGCAGTAAATTGCGAACATGCAGGGCGCCAATAATTCTACCATCTTTACTGTGATATACCAGTGCAGAGCTTTTTTTGTTCTCTAAGAATGCTTTTTTGGCCTTGTTGGGAGAGAGGTTATGGGCCAGCATAAAAACCCGTGAACGAGGAATCATAGCACTATAAGTTGTATCATGATAAAAAGAAATGCTGCGCTGCAATCTCTTACGCTCAGCTTCATTGAGAAGCCCCTGCTCTTCTGCAAGAGTGACTGCCTGGCGCAACTCTTCTTCATTAAAATTCCCTCTCACAGAAGGAAAATACGATGTCACAAATTCAGCAAATGCATAAACCGGTTTTGCTATGGGAGCAGAAATCTTCATCCAGAAGTTCAGCAGAGGTTCTGCTGCTATTGACCATGATTCAGCAAAGCTCAAGGCAACTGTCTTAGGCAGAATTTCTCCGAAAATCAGCAATAATAATGTAATGGCTACGAGACTTATGAGAGAGGTGTTCACGTCCCAGTCTACCAGCGAGTACTCTATTATTCTATTGCCTACTTCAGAAATTGCCATATTTACCGCAAGGTTCCCCAGTAAAATGGCAGTCAAGGTTTTCTCGGGTTTTTTCATCCATCTTATGATTGTCAAAACACGATGCAGCTTATCGCCACGTGCATTGCGTTTCATATTTTCCCGTCTGCCCTGGCTTAAGCTGAACAAAGCTGACTCTGAGCCTGAAAGAGAGGCAGAAATTAGCAGAAGCAAAAAGAATGAAAGAAGAAGTATACCCATTATCGAGAAACAGAGACCAATGACTGACGATATTGTTGACCATTCAACGAATAATTTTCGGCAACTCTGCGAATCATTTCTTCTTCTTCAGGTTTTATGCGTCGAATGACTTTCGCAGGAATACCAGCAACCAGTGTATATTCTGGCACTTCCATTCCGGGCGGAACCAATGCCCCTGCCGCTACAAATCCATACGGGTTGATTTTAACTGCATCCATGACTATGCTGCCCATACCGATGAAAGAGTAATCAGCCAGTTCTGCACCGTGAACTATACAGCGATGGCCTATGGTAACATTGTTGCCTATTTTTACAGAGTGCTTACCACCTGTAACATGAATTACCGAATTGTCCTGAATATTGGTGTTATCGCCGATTTGAATTGGGAATACATCCCCTCGAATGGTACAATGGAACCAGACACTTGAACCCGTGCCAATTTTAACATCGCCAATTACAGAAGCATTGGGTGCTATAAATACGGTATCTGCAATTTCTGGAATTTTGTTTTCAAGACTGTATATCATTTAACTAAACGGCTTTACGCCATGTTAAAACTGAATTTTCTTTCTTTTCTATGCTGTCGATTAAAAATACAATCATAATTTCAACCATCTTGTTTGCCATTGGCTGTAAAGCAGACCCTGCCTTTAATTTGTCTGAATTAAATAAGGTTACAGAAAAAAAGTTTGATACCATCGAATCTCAGAAAATGTACGATGTTCATCGTGAACCGGGTCTCGAGAATATTATCATTGCAAGTAAGTCAGGTGAAAAGTACCTTATTATTGGGAAGAAAAAGAATAATGAACCAGAATTACTCAAAAGTATTCAGATTAAAGGCGACAAGGTTATCAAAACCGTGTTTGTTCGTTCTGGTCTGGGGTACTCGATGGTCATGATCATTCAACGGGGTGAAAAAGATACTCTAAACCTCTATAGTGCTGACAATTTCTCCCAGACAATTGAAATCCCAGAAGATAAATTATCGAAAGTCTATCTACGCAAAAATGATAATAAAGGCCAGGACGAAAGCATTATTATCGATGAAATAGAATATCGATTCAACGGATTCGAGTTTGCTGCAGAAGATATCGAGGCTCCTTTGCCAATTTTGACATCTTTCAAATTCAATACTGAAGAAAGCTGGCTCATTTTTGAAAATCGAGGAGCATATACATCGAGAGCAATCTTGACGCTTGGTTTTCCTGAACTGAGAAATACTGACAAGAACTCATTGGTTATTACTAAAGATATTCCTACTGTAAAAATATATCGTACCGGTCAGATTGTGCATAAGAAAGGCGGAGGGACAACTTCACTTGGGTATCCCATTATTGAAGTTGTAAAAGAGCCCTATGCATCCGGTGCTTCAATTAAATTACCCGTGAAAATACCAGAGAATGCAGGAAAAATTCGAGTCCGGATGGCTTATACACAATCAGGAAACATCTCGTACTGGCCTCAGAATTCGTTATTGACTGAACTGGACACTCAGGGATATCCGTCGTATGAGATTGAAATTGCGAAATAGCCATCTTAGAAATGCCTTTTTTCCTGAGGAATAATTTCAGTGTATGAATATTCTTTTTTATGTAAATTTTTATACTGCAGATTCGGATGTTGAATGATGATACAAGTCAGATATGATGAAAACACCGTTTTGCAGGCTAATGATAATGAAACCCTGCTTGAAGTTTCACTGAAGAATAACATTGAACATATTCATGCCTGCGGGGGAAATGCAAGATGCAGTACCTGTCGGGTTTTGGTTCTTGAAAACCCTGAAAACCTGGGTGAAATAGAAGAAGCAGAGAAAACTCTCATTCAACAACGGGGCTTTGAAAAGGGTATTCGCCTTGGCTGCCAGGCAAAAATTAAAGGGAATATATCCATCCGCCTGCTTGTCAAAGATACTCTTGACTATGAAGAAATAAAATTGAGAACCCAGACAACTACCGGTCGGGAAGATAATCTTGCAATTTTATTCAGTGACATTCGAAGCTTTACATCTTTTTCAGAGAGAAACCTTCCTTATGATATTATTCACTTACTGAACCGGTATTTTGAAGTAATGGGACAGATTGTGCTTGATAATGGCGGGTATCTGGATAAATATATCGGTGACGGATTGATGGCCAATTTTGGTCTCAAAGAAAAAGACCCCGTGTCCATTTGTGTGCGAGCAGTGAATGCTGCTTTGCAGATGCTTTCAGCGATGGAATCGATTAACTCATATGCAAAAAAACATTTAAATCATGATTTCAAGATAGGGATTGGGATACATTATGGAAATGTCATCGTTGGCGAGGTCGGGCATCATTCTAATGCCCAAATGACATTAATAGGTGACGCAGTCAATGAAGCCAGTCGGGTCGAGTCAATGACCAAAAAAGCTGGAGTTTCACTCTTAATTAGCCAGAATGTGTATGAACATGTCAAAAAATTTGTGAGAACAAAGAAGCATTTTAAAGCACCTCTCAAAGGAAAAACCGGTTATTTTCATCTTTTTGAGATTGAGTCAATAGACCAGAAAATTGTAAACAAATACGTTCAAAATAATTCAAAAATTCTATTCCAGTCTGTAAAAGAAATTGCTACAGGCACCTACTGCTTTGAGTTCAATAAACCACCTGGTTTTCAGTTTGAACCTGGGCAGTTTGTTGAACTAAAAATCGAGTACAACGAAAAAGCCTCCAAAAATATAATACAAGAATCAAGAGCGTTTTCAATCGCTTCAAATCCTGAAGAAAGTGTTCTGCGATTTGTTACCCGAAATACAAAATCAGAATATAAACTGCGCTTACTACAACTTGAGAAGGGATCAGCAGCTCAGATATCTGAACCAGCCGGTGATCTGGCTTTCCAAAATGAAGAAAAATTAAAGCATGTGTTTATTGCGGGAGGTATCGGGGTCACGCCTTTCTACTCGATCATTACTCATCAAATTTTATCGAAAAGCCGAAAAGACCTTACCCTGATCGTATCGGCCAGAGAAGCAGAATCTTTAATATTCCATGAAGAATTTGAAACCCTCGATAAGGAAGATACCGGTTTTCGATATTGCCCTTCAATAACTGGAAAAATGCCGAAAGAGTGGCCAGAGGCGTATGAAACAGGCCATATTGATCTACCCCTGTTGAGACGACAACTAGGCAGTCTGGAAAATTTTGTTTACTATATTGCGGGTTCGACGGCTTTCGTCGATTCAATAAAGAAAATTTTAACTGGGGCGGGTGTTCTGCCGGTCAAAATTCATCAGGAGAATTTTTATGGATATTGAAGCAAGGCCATTAAACTTCAAAAAAGTTATTCCGCGCTAAACGTGAGGGAAAACATCCATGATTTCAGGAATATCTTCAAAACTTTCAATTTTTCAGAGATTCCTTTGGTTAAAGGATCAACACATAAAAGCAGATTGACAAATCGCAAGAGATACCAATCTTTAACCTGTGCGTGTATTCGACTGCTTTCCCTTTTTTAATGAACTCGAACTGCTTGAAATTCGCCTGCATGAACTAAACGATGTGGTTGACTATTATGTATTTGAGGTCATACCGCATAGGTCTAAAGAATCTGGACATAGACGGTGAAAGTTGCACTTTTTGAACACGGATTCTCTCACACCGAAATCCTATTATCACAAATTTCATTTCTTATTGACTCTAGAATTGAAGTTCACCTAATCGGCCGATCAAGCGAGATTGCAAAAATATATAAAATTCCATCAAACATAAATGTATACTGTAGTTGGGAAAAAAAAAATATGTTTTTCTCAATATTGAATGTTAAAAAATACTTAAAAAAAAACCAGATAAAAATAATTATTCTCAATTCTGCAGAAGGTAAACTTATTCAGTACTTTTGCATGTTATCAAATAAGAAAATCCAAAAAATTGGCATAATTCATAATCTTCATAAAATAGGAGAAAGTTTTACACAAAATAGAATACTAGCCAATGTTGATAAAGTGTTTGTTCTAAGTAGGTATATGTTAAAATATTTCCTTACATTAAAGCAAAATAAACCAGCAGAATACTTTTATTCACTAGTAAAACCTGATATAAAAAAAGATAAAAAGATCAAGCCTTGCAACGAATTTTGGATTGCAGTTCCAGGAGTTATTGAATATCGCAGAAAAGATTTGCTCTCCGTTGTATCGATTTTACCGAAAATAAAAAAATCTCCTATCAAATTCGTCTTTCTGAGTAATTCTAATATCCAGGACGGAGCTGAGTTTAAGTTAGTTATTGAAAAAAATAATTTCCAAGATTACTGTATATTTTTCAATGAATTCTTAACAGAAAGGTTGATGTATTCTTACCTTTCTGAATGTTGTGCCATTTTACCTTTGATAACTCCTAATATCGATGAGTATGAACATTTTTCGTCGACAAAAATTAGTGGTGCATTTAATCTTGCCTTACAAACAAAACTGCCACTCTTGCTACATACTGCACTCGCTCATAATATTGAGTATAAAAGTTGCTCGATATACTATGATAACTACACTTTTGCATCTAAATTGTTTGAACTTATAGATTCTTGTCAAAATCCACTGCCGAGTGAAGAGAAGATTATCGAAGAATCTCTAACATATGAATTTCAACAGAAAAAGTTTGTAAATTTTATTCTGGATAATCAATTTAGCTGATGACATACATTTCTCTAGGATAAGACTCCTGATAATGGTTTGAAATAGGGGATTTGTGAGCAATATATGCTTTCTCTAATTTAGTAAGTTTTCCCCAAAAAGCCTCAGGTCCATAATAGTCAGGGGCGCAAATATTGCTTAGAAATCTGTCCCTCAATATATCAAGGTTGATAGAAACAAAATTTCCTGAATATAGGAAAGGTGTTTTTAAGAGTAATGGCGGCGCACCATTATCAAGATCTGAATTTAACATCAAATTACATCCGTAGAGATGGTATCCTTTTTTGAATGCCTGCTTACATAAATCATGACGCTCTATAAGAAAGTAATGCATCATCATAGTCCAATCTCTAACATTTTGGCTTTTGTATTTTCGTTTAGATACTCCCTTACTATGAATATATGTAGCAATATTGAAGCTGTCAAAATCAATAAATGTTCTGAACTTATTAAATCCAATAGACTCTCCCTTTTTCCTAACATTTTTGCTGAAAAAAATGTTTGTTGGTTCTGTATACTTTGCAAGTTTATCAAGAATGCTTTTTTTTCTAAAGCCAAGATAGTTTTTCAGAGGCATACTAACATGAATGTAAAGCTTGTCGTGATTATGATCTGACAAAAGGGCAAGGGTAAGCTCTTCCCAGTTGTTTAGAGGACATAAATTATATAACAGAACTGATTTCATGTAACAACCCTCACCACATATTTAATATTGTTGCCGAGCTTCAATTTTCGATGATAGAGTCTTTCCCAAAAACCCGAGTTAGCATATAAATTATTGCGGCTATACGTGTGTTCGAGTAAAATCTCGAAGCCTGTCAACTCAAACAGTTTTCTAAACCCAGGTATGCTTGGTTCAAATAAATGATCGGGCGTTCTCCAAGGTGCCCAGTCACCTTTTCTCAGGCGTAATCTTTTTAAAAATACCTTGAATCGACGATCTGGCGAAAAAATATTTGGAACTTTGATGACTAAAATGCCACCACGAGTCAGCAGCTGTTTGGTTTTTTTTAACCAAACATGAGGATCAGGAATATGTTCAATGACGTGACTCATGTGAATACAGGAAAATTTTAAATTCTCACTCAAGTCTTCAAATTTATCTGTAAAAACTTCAATATTTAGTTTATTTCTAACGAATTCGGCCATTTTGCTTGAGACCTCTAAGCCAAAGACCATTTGATAATAATCTTTAGCTCTAAATAAATATTCCCCGGTTGCACACCCTATGTCGATAAATGACTTTTTATCTTTATCAAACTTGAAATATTCTGTAATTTCTTTTTCAATTCCAGGAGTGGCTCGCAGTGCATGAGATTCATATTCGTTTTCATCTAGGTTCAGAATTGAATGATCATCTGCATAAAATTCATATGCATTGTATAAAAAATCTTCATCGTATTTCGGCCGCGGCGAGCAGTACACCATTTTACAATCCAGGCAAAGTCTATGTGTATACTGCCAATTATTTCCGAATCTTTCATAGATTTTATTTTTACTACTATTGCAAACCGGGCAACTGACGGTTTCCCATTCTTTGGGTATGTACTCCCTGTTTTCAATTTTGTCTAATGTAGCCATACATTGACCTATTTGAGATAAAACGAGGTGTCAATCCGGAAATTAATTCGATTTTGAGTTTTCATTACAGAGGTAACTCATTAATAGTCAACAGTGGATTCTAGTTTATCAACCTCCCTCGCTCTCTACTGCCCCTCAAAAGCCTGGGGAGGCCTCGAAATGGTGGTGGCCCGGTTTGCGGGTTGGATGCATTCCCGCGGGCATAAGGTTACCGTCTTTGGTCTCAAAGATGCTCGACTGTTAGATGAACTGCCTCCTGGCGTTGAGGGAGTAGTGGTGAGTAAAGCCAGCCGCCTGCCGTTTCTGGCTGGCTGGCGACTAGCCAGAATATGCAAGCAGAAGGGCATCCGCCAGTTGATTGCAACAACCTCACCTTCGATATTTGTGGTTTCAATGGCCGGGAAGTATGACGCACAATTGAAAACATGGTATTGGCAGCACATGCAGATTGGCCATCCGAAGAAAGATTTTTTACACACATGGTTCTATAAAAGTTTAGAAAGGTGGATTACCCTGATGCCCTGGCTCAAAGATGAGGTCACGATGACCACCTGCATGCCGGCAGAAAGAATAGAAGTCTTGCCACTCGGTATAGAGATGCAGCCCTTTGATAATCTAGACCGAGCAGTTGAAGCGAGGCGTAAAGCCCGTATTGTCCTGGGCTTGCCAGAAAAAAAGGTTTTATTCGGTATGATCGGGCGTTTAGACCCAAATAAAAAGCAGGGTCTTTTACTTGAAGCTTTTGCTTTGCTTCCAGAGAATTACAAAAAAGAAATTTCTCTAGTTTTTATCGGGGCCCCCACAATTGGTCATTCAGAGGGGTATCCTGCAGAGCTTCAAGCCCTCGCAGAGCGTCTCGATATTCGAAATGATATGATTCTGTTACCATTTCACGAAAAAATTGAGCAGGTTTATGCAGCGCTTGACTTTCTTGTGATGGGCACACATTCTGAGACTTATGGTCTAGTCACTATTGAAGCGATGGCCGCTGCAATCCCTGTTATAGGAGCTGCCGGTGGCAGTACGGTTCAGTTATTGAACCCAAATTGGAAACAATGGCCGTATGATATTGTAGAAGTTGATGAGTTCCGAAGCTCTGGCTTTCTGGATGTTCCTGGGGGGGTGTTGTTTCGGCCTGATGACCGTATGTCTCTGAACAAGGCTCTTCAGTTTGCTTTAGCTAGTAAAAACCAACTTGAGAAAAAAGCTCAACAGATTGCCCCAAAAATCAGAGAACAGTATTCTCACCATGTAATGCTTGAAAAATTTGAGAAGCTTTTTGCGAGTAGAGTTGACTGATTTTGATGGCCATGCCGTAATCATCTTTTTGATGAATAAGTGACGTTAGGGTTTCAGGACATTACATTGATATCATGAAAAGTTATACGCGCTCTATTAACGTGAATCGTTCAGTTGAAGATGTCTTCTTTTACGTGGCCAGCTTCGAAAATATTCAAGATTGGGATCCTGGAGTTGTGAAGGCAAAAAAATTAACGAAAGGTCCAGTGGCCATGGGTTCTCAATATGAATTAACACTAAAGTTTTTCATTAATGAGTTCAAGATGATCTATACTGTAACTGGGCTCGAAAAGAATAAAAAAATCTTTTTGCGGGGATTAAACGACTCAATTCATGCAGATGCTCAAATAATATTTGAAAAATCATCGACTATGAGCACCAAAATCACTTATACAGTAGACATGAAATTTCTCGGGTTTATGGAAAAACTTGAAAACCTTATGGAATTCAGCATTAAGAATTCTGTTGAAGCTGCGATACAGGGATTATTTAACGCGCTTGAACCTCGCCATCCTGTGAATCCGCAGGTTGATTTCAAGACTAAAATATCTGATTCGATTCTTTTACCATCTTTGATTCAATTTAGTTCAATTGGTTATAACTCAAAACGTCAGGGCTGGAAACCCATTTCTGAAAACCTGCTCAACAAAACGGCATTAGTCACCGGTGCCAGTACCGGTCTGGGTCGAGAGACTGCTTTACAGCTGGCACGTTTACAGGCGAGTCTGATTCTTGTTGCACGAAGTGAAGACAAACTCAAAGAATTGAAAAACGAGATTCAATTAGAATATGGCAATAAAAACGTTCAAATCTTTACCGCCGATCTGTCTTTGCTTGCAGAAACCCGTGCACTTGCAAAAAAAATAAAATCAAAATATAAGAAGCTTGATATACTCATAAACAATGCAGGTGCTTTATTTAATAATAAATTTGTCACAAAAGAAGGCAATGAACAGTCGCTTTCTTTGCTTTTGCTTTCCCCTGTTCTCTTGACTCATTTATTGCAACCGCTGCTTTATAAGGCCAAATTGGCCAGGGTTGTCAACGTTTCTTCCGGAGGAATGTACACCAGTGGACTTGAGATTGACGATCTGCAGTTTGCAAACTCTGAGTACAATGGGAAAATTGCTTATGCGCGCGCAAAGCGTGGCCTTGTAGAAATTTCTGCGTTAATGGCGAAGAAATGGCAGGCGGATGGCATTCTTGTTAATTCAATGCACCCTGGCTGGGCAGATACACCCGGGGTAGAAAATTCCATGCCAGGCTTCTACAGTTTTACAAAAAAAATCTTGAGAGACCTGAAAGAAGGTGCAGATAGTATTGTTTGGCTGGCAGCGGCCAGTGAAGTACAAAATTTAACCGGAAAATTCATCTTTGACCGTAAGCCGCATTTGACTTCTGTCTTGCCCGGTACCCAGGTCAACGACGAGCAGCGAACCGATTATTATGCCACAATAATGAAACTCATTTCAGGATTTCTTAAATAAAATCATTCTTGTTAAGAAAAGGAATTCAAGCAGGTTCGTAGTCTATATAGGGTGCAAGCCACCGTTCTGCTTCAGCTTTAGAGATATTCTTTCTTTTTGCATAATCTGTTATCTGATCTTCACCAATTTTGCCGACAGCGAAGTATTTTGAAGCAGGATGATTAAAGTAAAGTCCGCTGACAGAAGCTGCCGGGTACATTGCAAAGTTTTCTGTTAAGGTCACTCCTGTAGTTTTCTCAGCTTCAATTAAATCAAACAGCTTGCGTTTCTCGGTATGGTCCGGACAGGCAGGATATCCCGGTGCGGGCCGAATACCTCTGTACTTTTCCTGAATGAGGTCGTTGATTGTAAAATTCTCAGATTCACCAAATTTACAAAAATCCCGAATTTGTTTATGCATATATTCTGCAAACGCTTCTGCGAATCGATCGGCGAGGGCTTTTGCCATTATTGCATTGTAGTCATCATTATCTTTTTCGAAAATTTTTGAAAACTCGTCTGCCCCATGCCCGGCTGTAACAACAAAGGCTCCCAGATAATCTGTTTTTCCGCTGTCAGTCGGGGCAATATAATCTGCCAGGCAAAAACTGGTTTTGTCTGTCTCTTTATCCCGTTGCTGGCGTAAGAAATGGAATGTTTGACTTTTACCTTCATTTGTTTCAATGACAACATCATCACCATGTGAATTTGCTTTGAAAAATTGGAATACTCCGCGAAGCTTAAACGCTTTCTTTTGAATAATCTGCTGAAGTAGCTCCTGTGCATCGCTGTAAAGTTCTTTTGCCTGCTCACCTACTACTTCATCTTCCAGAATTCTTGGGAATCTTCCCCGCAAATCCCAAGCCATGAAAAATGGTGACCAGTCAATGTAATCGACCAGAGTTTCAAGTGTTGGTTCAATAACATGACGTTCAAGGTCTTTGGGCACAGAAATCTCTAGTTCTTGCCAGTTGCTTTCAAACCTCTGGCTGCGGGCAGTTTCTAAAGACAAGAGCGTACGTTTTCCCTGCTTCTCATAGAATTCTTCTTGCAGTTGTTCCTGATTCTGGCGTACTGATTTAACATAATTTTCACGTTCTTTTTCATTGAACAGACTTGAGAGCACACCGGTCACAAGGGATGCATCTACAACATGAATTACAGGCTGTTGATATTTAGGGGCAATCTTTACTGCTGTATGGGCTGCACTTGTTGTTGCGCCGCCAATGAGAAGCGGGACAGTAAATCCGCCTTTTTCCATTTCAGAAGCTACATAAGACATTTCATCAAGCGAGGGGGTTATCAATCCGCTCAGACCAATTACATCGGCCTTTATCTTTTTCGCTTCTTCGAGAATCTTCTCACAGGGTATCATTACCCCCAGGTCTACAACCCGATAATTGTTGCAACTGAGAACAACCCCGACTATATTTTTACCAATGTCATGTACGTCGCCTTTAACAGTTGCAAGCAGTACGGTTGTCTGTTCAGAGGTATCATTCGCTGCGGTTTTCTCTGCTTCCATATAAGGCAAGAGATACGCGACAGCCTTTTTCATTACCCTGGCGCTCTTAACAACCTGGGGCAGAAACATTTTACCCGCGCCAAATAAATCACCCACGATTCGCATGCCATCCATCAACGGTCCTTCTATGACGTGTAGCGGGCGATCATGCTTTTGTCTGGCTTCTTCAACATCGGTTTCGACAAATTCATCAATTCCTTTCACAAGAGAGTGTGCAAGGCGTTTTTCAACGGGATCTTTGCGCCATTCGTTTTTCAGGGAATTATCTACTTTTTTCCCTTCTGAAACAAAGGTTTCAGCGAATGTGATCAGTTTTTCAGTAGCATCAGGAGAACGATTTAACAATACATCTTCAACCAATTGCAGAAGATCAGGCGGTATTTCTTCATATACGGCCAGCATACCGGCATTGACAATTCCCATGTCCATTCCCGCTTTAATTGCGTGATATAAAAATGCAGAGTGCATTGCTTCACGAACCGGGTTGTTGCCTCTAAAAGAGAATGAAATATTCGAAACTCCACCGCTAATACGGGCACCAGGGCAAAGTTTCTTGATCTCAGGAATTGCCTCAATAAAATCGAGAGCATAATTATTATGCTCTGACATACCGGTAGCAACTGTTAAAATATTTGGGTCAAATATGATATCTTCGGCTGGTAATCCCGCGACTTCAGTGGCAAGTTTATATGCTCGCTGACAGATTCGAATCTTGTCTTCTTTTGTGGCAGCCTGTCCGTTTTCATCAAATGCCATGATGATTGCGGCGGCTCCATACTGGTGTACCAGTTTTGCCAATTCAATAAAAGTTTCTTCGCCTTCTTTCAAAGAGATTGAATTTACTATACACTTGCCCTGAGCACACTTTAGACCTGCTTCGAGAACTGACCATTTTGAACTATCGATTACGATTGGTACTCGGGCTATATCAGGCTCTGATGCAACCAGATTTAAAAAGCGTGTCATGCAGGCTTCTGAATCGAGCAGGGCTTCGTCAAAGTTGATATCGATCATGTTTGCCCCTGATTCGACCTGCTGGCGGGCAATTTCAAGTGCAGAGTCAAAATCATCGGCAACTATCAGTTTTTTGAATTTCGGAGACCCTGTCACATTCGTTCTTTCGCCAATCATTTGAAAACCTGAATCTGCAGAAAGTTCCAATGGTTCCAGGCCAGATAATCTTAAAGTTTTCGAAATTTCAGGGATTATTCGCCGCTTTTTCCCAGAAATTGCAGATTTTAATGCCGCAATATGATCGGGGGAAGTACCGCAGCACCCACCGGCAATGTTGATCAAGCCGGCATCTGCAAAAACCTGCATCTCCTGTGCAAAACTCTCGGGGGTTTCATCATAGCCCCCGAATGCATTTGGCAGGCCGGCATTGGGGTAACAACTTATATAGGTTGGGGCAATTTTGGACAATTCAACCATATATGGTTTCATTTCACTGGCACCCAAAGCACAGTTTATTCCCACAGAAAGTGGGTTCGCGTGGCTTACTGAGTTCCAGAAAGCACGTACAGTCTGGCCCGACAATGTTCTGCCAGATGCATCTGTAATCGTGACTGAGAGTGAGATTGGCAGCCTTCTCTTTCTATGTTTGAATATATTTTCAAGGGCAAAAATTCCGGCCTTCAGATTCAATGTATCAAACGTTGTTTCGAGTAAAATAAAATCGACACCTGCATCGATCAATGCTTCTGCCTGTTCAGTATAGGACTCTACAAGATTGTCAAAAGTAACAGCCCGAAAAGCCGGGTTGTTCACATCGGGTGACATAGAAGCTGTTCGATTTGTTGGGCCGATTGCTCCTGCCAGCCAGCGAATCTCGCCAGGGTTTTCTTTCTCGAATCTCTCAATTGCTTTTTTGGCTACCGTTGCACATGCTGAATTGATTGCCTTGACTTCGCTTTGTAAATCGTAATCTGCCTGTGAAATCGAGTTTGAGCTGAAGGTATTTGTTTCAAGAATATCCGCCCCTGCCTTTAAGTATAGATAATGAATTTCTTCGAGAACGTCTGGTCGGGTTATGGCCAGAATATCATTATTCCCTTTCAGTGGCTTATGGTGATCTGCATAGCGCTTGCCACGAAAATCTTCTTCGGTCAAATCATAGCGCTGTATCATTGTTCCCATTGCACCATCGAGAATCAAAATGCGTTGTGCTAAAGCTGATTTGAGGGCCTGTTCTCGGTTCATATCGATATATTTAAATATATCGATAATATGTAAAGGTTTCTTTTTGTGCAGTTGTAAAGCACTTACGGCTCGAAAAACCGGCTTTCTTTTACTGTTGTATAGAGGTTAAAACTCTTCTTCACCCTCTATTTTTATTTTCAGGTATCTAGAAAAAGATCGATTGGCTTCTATTGTGTTTCCTGACTGCTCAAAGCAAACTGCGAGATTGTAGATTGCTTCGAGTTTGCGATCATCTAACACCAGCAATCTTTTATATGTGTATATTGCCATTTCCCGATTGCCAGAAAGCTGCCAGGCAAGACCCAGATGGTAAAGCAGGTTCAAGTGTTTTGTACGAGCTCGGGGATTCAG
>JAGRNJ010000110.1 GCA_020440825.1 Leptospiraceae bacterium
CATGGCTTAAATTTGAGTTATTTTTCTGAAGAGCATTCTTTAATTCTTATTTTATGTATATTTGAATTTAGACAATTCTTAATGTGGAGAGAATTGAATATTAAGGGTTTTAAATGACACTTCGCCCAACAGCGGGTAGGCCTCTGCTCCCTATCGGTCTCTTCGCCTTCGGGTCATTCTGCTCTGGCATGGATTTTTGCATTCGCAAAATCCACGCCAGTCTGACTGAAGCCAGAACGCAGAACGACGCCTACCTGCGTACATTATGGGCAATAAAACATATGACACCATTGGCTATAATAGCCAATCAGGTTTTACGGTTTTCAATAATCCCAGCAATTCTGCTTTTGCATTTGGTAGCAAAAGATGAATGAAATTTAAATCTGGCTTATAATCCCTTTTTAATATAATATGGCCTAAACTTTCCCCAGCTGCCGAAGATAATAAATCATCCTGATCTGAATCACTACCTATTTTTATGAGAAATTCAATTACTTCAGAATTATCAAATTCTGATAGATAGTCGATCGCATCATCTTTTTCATCTAAACGAGCATCAGAGTCATTGCATATTTTCATAAGCTCTCTATATTCCATTTGTACAAGTTGAATTTTTATTAGTTCTTACAATACATTTTTGATTATAATGTTTTACAGCCCATAACTAAGGTTCAGACGCTCGCTCATGGGGCCCCAAGCAAATAGTTTATATAGCGTACAAAAGATCCAATATAATGTTAGTTGATGCTTTCAAGGATAATGAGTGAAACCCAAATTGCAGTAGAACAGCCATATGGGAACTACGCAATTTTTGAAATTAAATTAAATCATTGTTTTTCAAGCTTTCAGCATGGTAAATAAATCGGTGTACTGCAGGAATCCAATTGCCTTGCTTCGAAGCTTTCATTCTATCAGCGCAATATCTCTGTGCTAACCCCCAGCCTTGGTCGTTGTGCTTTGTGGGCTTGACATAGTCTATATTGATAGCAAAATCGAGTGCTCGGGACCAATTGGTTGCTTTTAACGCCTTATTTGCCTGACGTTGTTGCCTGGGAGCGTTATTTATTTCTTGGGAAAGCTTCAGTGCGGCAACTTGGTAGAGATGGCATTCTTTTATCTCAATAGCAACTGCGTTGATATACTCACACAAAAAGAATATCTGTTTATACTCCCGCACTGACCATTGATAACTGTCATCATTGATTTGTTTGATACATTCTGACACATAGAATTTCCATTCACTCTTAACCTCCGAATTTCGATTAGCTATTACATTGATTCGGTTACAGCAGTAATTTCTAGCCAGTCCCCACGATATAGTTTTTCGGGGCTTTCGTGGGCGAGACTCAACAAATACAGAAAACCTTTTCGTAATCGAATGTGCCTTCATTTTTTCTTCACACAGTAGCCCTTCTCTTTCCCAAGATGATTGACTATTTTAACTGCATACGAGAGTATTTCATCATTGGTAAGGATTCGGGCCATCTTGACTAAATCTCTGTGAACCAGATCAATATTCTCAAAACAGTGAGTGCCTCCTTTATCCAACGGCACAGAATGGCTAACATCCACTGTCGCTGGCTCTAAAACTACACCACTGATGGCACACTTCCCACGCTGCTCATCTTTCTTCTTGTAAAATGCTTCTGCGTTGAATCTGTATTGCTGTGCCATTTAGTACTTCCTCCGTGTTTTCTTCATATACTGATAGTCATGTTTAATGGCTTTCTTCCAGTTCTTCTCGAATTGTTTTACTTCTGATTCTCTATGAGTGTATAACAGCCGAGGTAGCCATGATACCCGTTTCTCAATATCATAAATAAGGTACTTGTTGCGGCAGCTATAGTTTGTCCTGTCAGCGATCTTTACAAGACCATGAATCGCCCAAACTCTCGCTATATTCAGCATGATCCTTTTCGGAATATTTAATTCCTCACACAACTGCCCAAGGTCTGCATAACCCTCATCCGGTAATTCACTCCACAGTTGGCCTGCAAGATAAGTGTTTCTCTCTTCACGTCGCTTTCGTATACCATGAGGATGCTCAGTGTAATACTCATCGTATTTATTCATAGCAACGTGCAATGAAGACCATTTCTGTGGCGGAAAGTGATGACACAGCATTTCATTGAATCTGAAACGTGTAGGGCTCTCTTCAATTCGTTTGCGTTCATCCAATGTTGGGGAAAGGTAATGGTACTGTGAAAAATGTATTTCAGCTGGTGGATTCAGCTGAGTATATTTTTTATTAACTTTCGTCACACCTACTCTTGGATTACCAGACTTGGTCGGCTTAACCCCGACCAGGTCGTGTATCTTAATACCTGATCTTAGTGCTTTGAAGAAACTGAATTCCTGAAGATAAACCTGGGACCACGGTACTGAAACGTATCTGTAGTTCCGCATGTAGGTCTTTAATATGTTATTGATGGATTCAGACTGGTTGTTGTGAACCCCTTCTTTGGTGACCCATCTGTCCCTAGCCCATTTATATCTTTTTCCAGCTGAAGTGCTTTTCTTGTTGTGATTTACCTGTCTGGCATTTGCATACGGTAACCACTTAAAACCTTCATCAGTAAATATTGGAGCATCCGGAGCTATTACGTTGTTAAATACCGGATAGAGTGTATCCATTCTCTGGTCTGGTACGCTATCAATTATTACCGGACCTCCTTTCCAACAGGAGATAACATTGGCTAAGATTCCTCGTTGGTGACCCCCAACTTTTGGTGACATGTAAATACTGGCTGTTTGACCTGTTGAACGGTATCTGGCCCTGTATTTATTGGTTCTTTGGGACATAGAATACAAACTAACGGTATCCGCATGCACCACTCTTCGGTCTTTTAATTCTTCTGAAAGGTTACCCTTTGGTAGTCTGTATCCCTTGTATTCTTTATCAAGTTCCCGGTAAACTATAGTCCGGACTTTATCCATCTGCTGACAGCACAGTAGCTGAACTCTACGCTTTAACTTTAAGGCAGTAGGATATGATATATGCCATCTACGAACTAATTCTGATGCAGTAACCGGCATCGGGAACCTTATGAACTGTTCATATATCAGTGCACCAAAATAACCCCGGTCTATCTTTAAGTGTGCCAAAGGTGTATTGGTGTAGCGGGAACCTTGCCATAAACACTTCGGGCACCTACCCAAGTTTGGTCTGGTGCTTATTCTACTGGTGCATACAGTATTACACTTCTTACATTTCAGTGGGTATAAGGTATCAAGTATTTCATCCGCAAACTTACGGTACCAATCCAACCCGAATATGTTATTACTATACTTATGTCTAGTATTGTGACAATAGTTAAGGAGAGCGATAAATAAAGCCTAGAGTACTGTACCGTCAGGGATGGTCGTGTCTTTTTCAATTACGATAAGACCATCTCTGATATAAATTCCGCTGCCCTCGGGTGGGTCATAGTTCTGTAATCTTTTCTTATTCTCTAATCTGACTTTTTTACCAATTCTTGCATTTTTATCAATAATCGCATTGCGAATTATGCTGCCCTCGCCAATACCAAGTGGAATTTCTTCAGATTTTTTCCTGGGGTTATGTGTTTCATAAAAATCGGCACCCAGCATTACAACATTCTGCAAGGTCACATTGGTCTGGATTACCGAGCGTAAACCAACAACACTATTGTGAATATGACCACCCTTGACCATTGCTCCATCTGCGATGAGTGCGCGGTCTAGGTCTGCCCCGTCGATAAATGCCGGGGGTAAAAAGCGGGGATTCGTGTACAGAGGTGCTTCGGGTAAATATACAACAAAGCGTGGATTTTCACCTAAGAGATCAAGGTTTGCCTGATGAAATGAAGAAATTGTCCCGATATCTTCCCAGTATCCATCATGTAAATATGGTGCAACTTCCCGTTCACTTATGATTCGGGGTATGATATTTTTACCGAAATCTGGCGAATCATCTCGATTCAATTCCCGTACCAGAGCGTCTTTTTGGAACATATAGATTCCCATTGAAGCAATGTGTCGTTTTTGAGGGTCAAAAAAGCCCAGTTCTTTGAGATCTTCTTCAGAAGTTGCGAACTGGTCAATCGTTGCTTTGTCTTTAGGTTTTTCTGTAAAATCAGTTACGCGTAATTTCCCGCTTTTTTCTCTTACTCGCATGAGACCGAAAGCAGATACTTTCTCGCGTTCGACTGGAATACCGGCAATTGTGACGTGCGCCTCTGATTCGATATGACGGGCATACAATTCACGAAAGTCCATTCGGTAAAGCTGGTCTCCTGAGAGAATCAAAACTGTATCACATTCGGCATAATCGAGAATTGTTCGTAAATTTCTACGCACTGCATCGGCTGTGCCCTGGTACCAACCCTTGCTTTCGACAGTCTGTTCTGCAGCGAGTATATCGACAAACCGTCGCCCATAGAAATCAAAACGATAACTGTGGTTAATATGATGATTCAAAGATTTTGAATTGAACTGTGTTATTACGAACATTTTTCGTATATCTGAATTTATGCAATTCGACACTGGAATATCGATTATTCTGTATTTCCCGGCTAAGGGAACTGCGGGCTTCGATCGGGGTTTGGTGAGTGGAAACAGGCGGCTGCCCTGACCCCCACCCAAGATAAGACACAGAATATTTTCCATTCGCAATTGATCTGCAATCTATCCCGTTGTCAAGATTAAAGCTAAATCAAAATTTTTCTAAAAAAAGACTTCAGCTTTTGTCCAGTATGTCGAATATAGATACAGGGAGACCTTAATGCCAACACCAATGATGTCAGGCCTCGGTTCCGGGGTAGATACAAAAGATATAATCAAAAAACTGGTTGAAGTTGAAAAAGCTCCGATTGCCAGGCATGAGCGCAGTCGAGATGATCTTGGGCTTGAAAATCAGGCATTGCTTGAACTGCGCAAGCGCAGTAAAAAACTGCAGGATGCACTAAAGGTTCTCAATGGTTTTGAAGCCGGTTTCGAACTTAAAACAGTCAAAACAAATCCAGAGGGCTTTGTTACTGGGGTTGCCAATAAACTTGCTAAAACCGGTGAATACAAACTCGAAGTAAAAAAACTTGCCTCTTCTCTAAGTATTTCCAGTGATCGTCTGCTGCCTGCCAAGCAGCTACCTGCTGCACAAATAGGAATTAATGGTGTTATACAATCTTTTTCTGGGGGCAGTTTAGAAGATCTGAATAAATTTTTTAATCATCACTTTAAAGAGGCCATAAATGCGCGCCGGGTCATGGTTACTGAGAAAGAGAATATTCTTATTATTGAATCCAAAGAGGCAGGTTCTGATGGAATTCCTGTTTTTTCTGATCCCGATAATCTGTTAGCCAGTATTGGTTTGTTGAGTGGTCAGCAATTGCCTCAAATAGATCCAGAGCAGAAAAAAAATGAACCCGAAAAGAAACCGGAAGAAAACCCAACGATTGCAGATCTTCTACCACCTACTCCCAAATATGAACAGGAAGAACATATTCCAATCGTGGTTACCCAGGAATCTTTGGCGGTACTCAATAACGAAGCTGCGGTAGTCAGTCCTGACGGCTCGACCTTAATTCTGGCAAAAGGAGCAAAAAGAGAATATAAAGAAGCGCCACCTGAAATTGGCGGACGTTTTATTAAGGCGTTGAATTTTCAACTTTCTTACCCAAAAGAAAAACTTCTGCCTGATGATCCCGGGCCGGTAAAACTGGCAGATGGCCCGAAAGAAAAATTAAATATTCGTGGAGTTGAGTTACAAACATACAATATCGAGCGCAACCGGGAACTGCCCGATATGTTACCGGTAGAAGCAGACTTTGGGGTAATCTTAAAATATGCTAAAAACGGATCTGAGAAAAAATCTCTGGCAGGTTCAGATTCTCTGGTTCAGATACCGGTCAGTGAGGGTTTGACATCCATAGAGTTTTATAGTGAAAATGTACAGGTAAGTTTTCAAGATATGCGCTGGGTTTATGCAGTGAACTCGCTTCCGGAGAAAATTTCCTCTACAGGAAAAGACAACGAGAGTTTGCCGTTACAAAAAGAAAATAACCCAGCTCTGGATGCAAAAAAAGAAACACTTGAAAAACAAGATCTTTTGTTCAAAAATATTTTACGCCGGGCATCGAATGCACTGCTCAAGCTTGATGATATTGAAATTGAGCGTAAAACGAATTCAGACCTGGACGACATTATTGACGGAGTCACTCTGCAATTGACCAAAACAGGTGAAATGCCGGTTAAACTCAGCATTGCTCCCGATAATGAAACTCCAAAGAAACAGATCATCAGTTTTGTAGAGGCCTATAATGAACTGGTAGCGTTTGCGACCGATAATTCAGAAGCCAAAAAAGATACAAAGGTTGGCGATTACAAACAGAACCTGGCAGAAAGCGGTATCTTA
This sequence comes from Leptospiraceae bacterium, assembly GCA_020440825.1. GTDB lineage: Bacteria > Spirochaetota > Leptospiria > Turneriellales > Turneriellaceae > JAGRNJ01. The sequence goes on from JAGRNJ010000110.1 coordinate 6,374, forward strand.
GTCAGCAATGCTACAGTGAGATCACTGCTCAACGGTCTGCGCATGCGTGTATCGAGTGCTTACCCTGCAGTCAGAGAACCGAACTATCATACATTGCATTCGATTGGTATTCATACTGGAGCAATCGGTAGTAAGTGGGAAGACCCTGAATTAAAGCGAGGTTATTTGCAGATTGATGAGAATAAGCTGATTGAGGCCCTTTCTCAATATTCTGAAGCCGTTCAGGAGCTTTTCAGTCTAGATAAAAACGGAGACAGACGACCAGATTCTGGTTATGCACATGAAACGATTGAATTTTTAGAACCCTACACCCGCTATACAGGTGGAATTATTACCGCGCAAATAAATTCAAACGAAGACCGAATAAAATATCTGAATAAAGAGATTAAAAAAGTTGAAGACCATGCAAAAGCTTATGAAGATAAAATGCGGCAAAGATTCGGATATATGGAGAGCAGTGTTTCCCGACAGAAATCTACCGGGAAATATCTACAGCAGCGCTTTGGCCAGAAAGACAATTAAAATCAGCTCGTAACACTCTGTATATCTGTGCCCTATTGGCACAGATAATGAGGTTCTGATTTCTCTATTTTACTGGTGAATCGCCCAGCCGCATGCATTCTGTGCTGCATCTCGAATCACTTCAGAGAGTGTAGGGTGTGCATGAACACTGCGTGCAATATCTTCTGCCGAGGCCCCAAATTCAACTGCGACGGCTATTTCAGCGATCATATCACTGGCTCGCGGTCCAAAGATATAAACACCCAGAATGCGATCTGTCTTCTTATCGGCCAGAATTTTGACCTGCCCTTCGTTCTCTTCCATTGCTTTGGCCCGTGCATTTGCACGAAATAAGGATCGCCCTACAGTATATTCAATACCCGCTTCTTTGAGTTCTTCTTCGCCTTTTCCTACCCAGGCTACTTCTGGCCAGGTATAGACAATCCACGGTATAGCATCATAGTTAACATGACCTTTCTGGCCAGCCAGATTTTCAGCCAGGGCAATACCCTCGTCTTCAGCTCTGTGAGCAAGCATTGGGCCTTCAATCACATCGCCAATAGCGTATATTCCACTTGCTGAGGTTGCAAATGTATGTCGATCGACTTCGATTCTGCCACGGTTGTTCAGCTTCACCCCGGCCTGTTCCAGTCCCAGGTTTTCAGTGTAGGGTTTTCTACCCACTGCGACCAGAACTACATCGCCTTCAATTTTGACTTCTTCGCCTGCTTTATTTTGGGCCTTGACGGTAACATTTTTTCCTTTTTTATCAATTGATTGAACCTTGTGCTCGAATAAAAATTCAATTCCCTGAGCAGTATAGGTACGCTGGGCTAATGAAGAAATTTGTTTGTCTGCAGTACCAAAAAGTCTGGGCATCAGTTCGATTACCGTGACTTTTGCACCCAGTCGCCGCCATACGGAACCTAACTCCAGGCCGATAACCCCTGCCCCAATTATGACCAGATGTTTTGGCACGGATGGAAGATTAATTGCTTCATCAGAGGTAATAATACTCTTGCCATCTGTCTCCATTCCCGGAACAGAAATCGGAACAGAACCAGTTGCTAAAATAATGTTCTTAGCCTCGATTGTCTCTTTTTTTCCGGACTCGAGTGCGATTTCAATTTTCTGGTTACCTAAGAGCTTACCAAAGCCATGATAATGCGTGACTTTGTTTTTTTTCATTAAAAATTCGACACCGTTACATACTTCAGAAACCACTTTATCTTTACGAGCCAGCATTTTCTTAAGGTCAAGTTTGACTTGTCCTATTTCAATTCCATGAGCAGCAGCCCCGTGCAATGCATGTTCAAAATGTTCTGAGCTGTCCAGTAAGGCTTTAGAAGGAATGCATCCGACATTCAGACATGTACCCCCCAGGGTTGCCCGTTTTTCAATGATGGCGGTCTTCTGGCCTAATTGAGCACAGCGAACTGCTGCAACATAACCACCCGGACCTGAGCCGATAATTACGGTATCAAATTTTTCCATGATTAAACCTCTAACATTAGACGCAA
>JAGRNJ010000111.1 GCA_020440825.1 Leptospiraceae bacterium
CATAAAGACACAATGGAAATCTGTGATGGGATTGCCCGTTTGATGCTCCTTTGTTTCCCCTGTTATGTAATTCCATAACGGCAGCAGAAAAAGACAATTTATTGCAGGATTTCAAAGCTGTAAAAACACACCAACGAACAACCCAAGAGTACGTTCTGTTGGAGTCTTCCGCTGCAGCTTGAATTTTGTGCCAAAGATCGACGGGAATCCTTACTTCCCACAGATAATCGACCTTGATTCGGCTACCGGGTATCAATCTATTGCATTGCATACTTAGAGATACCCCAGAAAATGGAATTTGTTTCACAAATTCATACCTTTTTTATTTTCAAAAAAATTTCAAAACCCTGAAAATTAATTTAAGGTCTCCGCATAATCACACTTTTGTTTTAAAAAACCCCTTTACACAGTGGCTAAGCCCATCTCAATATAACTCTAACTTTTTCTAGGGGCCAACTCTATCGCTTACCAGTTACTGACAATTTTTGCTTTTTATGCTTTAATCTTTCTGATCGGGGTTTTTGCCTCGCGAAAAGAAAACTTGAAGTCTTCCGGAAAATCTCAAGATCTTATTTTAGCGGGAAGGAACATCCCTTTTATAGTCGGAATATTTACAATGACAGCCACCTGGGTAGGCGGTGGCTATATCAATGGTACTGCCGAAGCTGTTGCTGATCCTTCTCAGGGACTTATATGGCTTATTGCTCCCTGGGGCTATGCTATCAGTCTTATTTTGGGCGGTAAATTTTTTGCTGTCAAAATGCGATCAATGGGATTCACCACCATGTTAGATCCTTTTGAAATTCGCTATGGCAAAAAAGTGGCTGCACTTTTATTTATACCTGCTTTAATAGGAGAAATTTTCTGGAGTTCTGCAATTTTAACAGCATTGGGTACCACCTTTGGGGTGGTACTCGGTTTTGATTTTCAAACTTCCATTCTAATTTCATCATCTGTTGCAGTGGGGTATACAGTGCTGGGCGGATTGATGGCTGTGGCTTATACAGATGTCATCCAGCTGTTTTTTATTCTAATTGGTCTGGCTATTGCAGTTCCATATGTCACCGACTCCCAGGGTGGTTTCTGGGTTTCCTGGGATCTGTATAAAATGAAAATGGGTGAATCTGCACAGCTTTTCCCTGGGATCGATTTCCTCTTTGCAGATTCAGGACTTACATGGCTTGACTCTGCATTTTTGCTGGCGCTTGGTGGTATTCCCTGGCAGGTATATTTTCAACGCGTTCTTTCATCCCCCTCTGCACAAAAGGCTAAACAGCTTTCTTATATAGCAGCATTTGGCTGCCTGATCATGGCTATCCCTTCGATCTGGATTGGCATTGCCGGGGCAACTGCCGACTGGGAAAATTTGAACCTGGAACCACCTCCATCCTATTCCATTATTTTACCCTACGTACTGCAATATTTAACTCCACCAGTGATTGCCACCATAGGTCTTTCAGCTGTTGCTGCTGCAGTGATGAGTTCTGTTGATTCCTCAATTCTATCTGCAAGTTCCATGTTCTTCTGGAATGTATATCGTCCGTTTGCAAAAGAAAAAAACATCGATAGTAAAAAAATAAAAAGAATTGTCCAGCTTGGAATTCTCATCATAGGAGCAATAGCCACATTCATTTCTCTGCAGGTACAAAGTGTTTACGCTCTGTGGTTTCTTTGCGCAGATCTGGTCTATGTGGTGTTATTTCCTCAGTTAAGTGTTGCTTTGTTTTTCAAGAAAGCCAATAAGCTAGGAGCAATCTCAGGATTTTTGATTTCAATTTTCCTTCGAATCGGAGGCGGAGAGACTACTTTTAACTTTGACGGATTCCTTCCCTATCCCGAGGAAAATTTTCCTCTGCGAACTTTTTCTATGCTCACAGGAATGCTGACTATCATACTGGTTTCCTTACTCACTCAAAAATTTCAACCGGCAGTACAATTGCCAGATCCATTGCAGGAAAAAAATAATGAATAAACCAAAAGAAGTTTTCTGTTATCTCAATAATGAACACATCGCGGGAAATTCAGCATCCTCATTTTCTGTTTTTTATCCGGGAACCGGCGAAAAACTCTGTGAAACAACTGAGGCAAGTATCGCCCAGGTAGACGAGGCAGTAGATATTGCCCGTCAATCTCAGGTAACCTGGGCAAAATACTCCAGTCAACAGCGTAGTCGAATTTTAAGAAAGGCAGCTAATCTCATTCGGCAGTACACACAAAAAATTGCACAACTCGAAGTATGGGATACAGGCAAGCCCATTCGGGAAGCATTAGAAGTAGATGTAGTAACTGCCGCCGATACTGTTGAATACTATGCAAACCTGGCCGTCACCTTGCACGGTGATTTTTACAGTACAAACGACGCAGATATTTACACTAAAGTAGAGCCAATCGGTGTCTGTGCAGGCATCGGAGCCTGGAACTACCCTTTTCAAATCGCCGCCTGGAAATCTGCCCCGGCATTGGCTTGCGGGAACAGTTTTATTTTTAAACCGTCAGAGCTTACTCCCTTTAGTGCAGTACTGCTCGCCGAGATCTATAAAGAAGCCGGTCTGCCATCGGGAGTTTTTCAGGTAGTACAGGGAGGGGCAGATATTGGCAGAGCCCTGACAACTCATACAGGGATTCAAAAAATTTCTTTTACGGGCGAAGTACAAACCGGTAAAAAAATTATGGCCGATTCTTCAGTGAACCTGAAAACCCTGACGATGGAGTTAGGCGGCAAATCACCTTTGATTATTTTTGAAGATACCGATCCTGATGTTGCGGCGAGAGCGGCATTGGCAGCAAATTTTTATACCCAGGGAGAAGTTTGCACAAACGGTACCCGGGTTTTCGTACCCGAGAAATATCTTGCGGCTTTTCAAAACGCAATTGAGAAACGCACCCAAAATGTTGTTCTCGGCGACCCCTTTGATGAAAACGTAAATGTTGGCGCCTTAATCAGCGCCGCACATAAGAAAGTTGTTGATAATTTTATTGAATCAGGAAAAGCAGAAGGAGCAAAAGCCTTTACTCTGGGAGAATTGCCATCCGGTGCGTTTGCGCACGGTTTCTTTACCCAGCCTGTAATTTTTTATAATTGTAATGATCATATGCAGATTGTTAAAGAAGAAATTTTCGGTCCTGTCATGTCTGTCTTGACGTTCAAAGACGAATCTGAGGTTATTGAGCGTGCTAACCAGACAGATTTTGGTCTCGCAGCCGCAGTCTTCACTCACGATATAACGCGTATGCAGCGCATGATAGATCAACTTCATGCAGGCATGGTCTGGATAAATAATTATAATATTACGCCGGTCGAAATGCCATTCGGAGGCACCAAGCAATCTGGTTTTGGAAAAGAAAACGGTATGGATACCCTTACACATTACACGAAGCGTAAAAGTGTCTATATATCAAAAGCGGATGTATTCAGTCCTTTTTAATATTTTGATTATGCTAAATTTTTACCTTCCTAAAATTACCGGTATTGTTTATATGTTTAAATCAATTAAAGATTACAAGCATTGCAAGATAATTTTATTACAATTAGTGGAGGTTGAAATTGAAACTTTATGACTACATTATCATAGGCGGGGGCTCAGCCGGCAGCTGTCTTGGGGCAAGACTCAGTGAAGACCCATCAAAGAAAGTACTGGTACTCGAGGCGGGCCGCAAAGATTCACTATGGGATATTTTCATTCACATGCCAGCTGGTCTAGCGACACCTATCGGGAACAGACTCTATGACTGGAAATATGAATCTGAAGAAGAGCCTTTTATGAATAATCGTAAAATTTATCATGCCCGAGGCAAGGTACTCGGCGGCTCAAGCAGTATCAATGGCATGATATTTCAGCGCGGAAACCCGTTAGACTATGAGAAATGGGCCAAAGCTCCCGGCATGAAAAATTGGAGTTTTGCTCATTGTCTGCCCTACTTCAAAAAAATGGAAAACTGCCTGGCGGCACAACCCAAAGACATTTTTCGAGGCAAACAAGGCCCGTTAAAACTGGAACGCGGACCTGCTAAGAATCCACTGTTTAAGGCATTTCTCAAGGCTACAGAACAGGCGGGTTTTCAGAGAACTGAAGATGTCAACGGTTATCGACAGGAAGGGTTCTCTCTTTTTGATCGCAATATTCATCGAGGGCGCAGACTCAGCGCAGCCAGAGCATACCTGCATCCGGTTATGAAGCGCAAAAATCTTACGGTAAAAACCCGCAGCTTCGTCTCGAAAATCATTATGGCAAAGAACCGCGCAGTCGGGGTCGAGTGCCAAATCGGTTTTGGGGGTACAGAGAAAATTTTCGGCGCAAATATTATTTGTTGCGGGGGTGCAATCAATTCCCCACAATTATTGCAATTGTCAGGAATCGGTAACTCGACTCTGCTGGCAAAACACGGCATTCCGGCAATTGTTGATCTACCCGGCGTTGGTGAAAACCTGCAGGATCATCTCGAGGTATACATCCAGTATGCCTGTAAAAAGCCGGTCTCGATGGCCCCCGCCCTTAAGTGGTACAACAAACCGTGGATCGGTTTTCAATGGCTGTTTTTTCGCAAAGGACCTGCGGCAACAAATCATTTTGAAGCCGGCGGCTTTATACGCGGGAATAATAAGGTCAAATATCCGAATCTGATGTTTCATTTTCTACCTTTAGCAATTCGTTATGATGGCAGCCAGCCTCATGCAGATCATATCGCCAATCACTCGGGCCATGGCTACCAGGTGCACGTTGGCCCGATGTATGCCGACACCATAGGACACGTGCATATTCAATCTGCAGACCCAAAGGTTAAGCCAGAATTGCGCTTCAACTACCTCTCAACAAAAAATGACCGAAAAGAATGGGTAGAAGCGGTAAGAGCGGCCCGCAAAATATTGACCCAGCCGGCATTTGATGAATACAATGGCGGAGAGATCTCTCCGGGACCGGGGGTTGAAACCGATGAAGAAATTTTAGACTGGGTAGCCAAAGATGCAGAAACCGCTCTACATCCGTCTTGCACCTGCAAAATGGGAGAAGATAAAATGTCAGTGGTTGACCCAGACACGATGCAGGTACATGGCACCGAAGGTTTGTATGTCGTTGATGCCTCTGTAATGCCGAATGTAACAAATGGCAATATTTATGCTCCGGTTATGATGATCGCCGAAAAGGCAGCAGATCTTATTGCCGGTAAAGACCCCTTACCACCAGAGCCCCATAAATTTTATCGCCACAAATAACCCGGTAAAAGTTAAGCAGGAAGTAAATCGCAATACCAGAAGGCTGCAGATTCATTGGTGCAGATGTCGTCTTCTGGGCTGTCTTCTGCAGCGCGGTATTCCCGATAGACAATCTCGCCTTTTTCAAATAAAATCTCATTCTCAAAAATGGGCCCTGCAAAACAGAAAGTATGAAATTCACCATTTTCGCCACAGGGGTCCACGTTGTCTGGTAAATCGTTGAGAAAACTCTCATCAATTTCCCGCCCCGCAAAAGATTTATCGAGCAGAGCAGCATTCACGGTTACTACGATTGCCTTAAAACCAAGACGAATGAATTCAAGCATAAGGTCTCGAGTATTCCTTTTCCAGAGAGGAAAGTGTGCATTGATATGCAAGCTTGCCAGTTTCTCTTCCCGGTATTTGCGCAGCTCTTCAAGAAAAATATCGCCGAAGACTGTATGTGTATAATGATTCTGCTGGTATGTTTTCAGACTTTGGTTCATTAATTTATTATACTCTGTCATATCCGGATTTTCAGGTAATTCGAGTGTAGTACAGGGAATTTTTAATTGCTCTATCTGGGCATGCAAAAGTTCTCTGCGCAAACCATGCATCGAAACACGATTGTGAAAAGCATTCACTGTTGTGAACAAAGACTGTACGGAATATTCAGGGTCTTGCAGAGTATGGTAGAGAGCAAGGGCAGAATCTTTGCCCGTGCTCCAGTTGAAAAATGTCTTGAATGGCTTCGACAAACTGCAGTCTAGAAAGACTGAACTTCCTGCATAGTGCCAGAGCGGTTATCTTTGAGAAAGTCAAATTTCTGCTGGGCTAAATAGTAACCGCCAAACAGAACAAAAGTAAACAGAACATCGCCCAGCATCGTCGCCCGATAGAAGGGTATAGCAGCTGTAAAACAGGTCGCCAGACCGCTCAGTGTTGGTTCATACAGACTGCTGGTCATCCACACACCAAAGTTCGTTACGATGAAGAAGATAAGACCTGCAGATAAAGCCCCGATACCGGTTTTCATAACCGATACTTCTTTTTTGAACAAAAACAGGCCAAGTGCGCCAATCGCGAAGTAGCTCAACAATTGCCAGTGAAAACCCTCATAAAACCAGACAAAGCCGGTATAATCTGCAGCATAGTAGACATTGTCAATTACCAGACTGCTGAGCCATAAAGCCATTGCAGGGATCAAAAAGACCTGCCATTTTTTCTGCAGGTGAGCAGCACCAAAAAGTGCAATTGCCCCGAAAGCACTGAAGTTGGGTATATGGGGTATCAGGCGACTGAATGCAGCTGCCAGAATAATGAGTATCAGAATCGGCAATTTAAGATGTTTTTTTTCCATGACTTTCCTCGAATATACTGCCATTGTATGCAGATTTCAACATTTTATCATTTAAGCCACGTTTGTAAAGTAGAATACTTAGACTTATTCTTTCTTCTTCTGAAATTTTTTGCCGTTAGCCTGTAAAATCCTGCGCACAATCGCCTCTGCTACCAACCCAGATTCTTTTGTATTTATACAAAAATCATGGGCTACATCGCGCAACATGCCAATGGAAAGTTTTGGTACCCTTGATTGCAGCTGCAGCAGCTGTTGCCTTGGAAACCAGATGTCGTTTTCAGTATACAACACCTGAAAGTAACATTTATTTTTCTGCAAGAGGCTGTAGTCCAAAGGGCTCGCCAGATCATTAAACTCTGTTCTCGCCAGATATATCTGACTGGCGGGAATATGGGATTCTTTGAAATAATAATCATGGATGACTTTTTTGCTGTATAGAGATGCTTTTGAGTAAAAACGACCCAGCAGTTTTTCAATCATACCGAAAGGTAAATGCCGTAAGATTGAATATAACCCCATCAATACCTTCGCAACAGGTTTGCGCAAGAGATAGTTTTCATAAAATTTCTGTTCTTTCATACTGCTCAACATAAAGAATGGAAAAACAAAGAACACCTGCTCAATGCTTTTGGCAGTAAAAGTCAAGAATAGTTGCAAAGCAAGCCAGGCACCAATGCTGTGTCCCACAAGAACAAATTTGTCTTTCGTTCGCCACCTTCCCTGAAGGTATCTTATCAGTTCAATTTTATGCTCAAGTTCTTCTTGCAGACTATACAATCGGGTTGGTTTTTTTCTGGTAAATCCCGCATAAGAAACAATATAACAGCTTGCTTTCCTGTTCAGTTTTTGCAGCAATTGATCTGCAAATTCAAAATAGAAATCACCGATACCGGGATTGCCAGGCAAAATGATGACTTTCCTTGCAGAATTAACTTCATAACTTTGAATCTCAGTATGAATTCCCTGAATTTCTAACAATTCCTTTTTCCACATTCTGTGATAGTTTTTTTTGATTGTCCAAGCCTGCAACATCAATCGCCATTTGTGAAGCCGTATGCATCGGACATTTGAGTCTCGTAAGAGTTACTGCCAGAGAAATTAACATCGGCGTTTGCTAAGAATCAAAAATGTAAACAAAACTGATATTTATTCGTCTATTCTATATGCGCACGCTGAATTATATTGTATCGTTTTTAATCACAGTCGTTTTTTTACTGCCTGTTTTACCGCAATCAGACACCCTCACAGGCCCGACCAATTCAAGCCCTGATCTGCTGAATTCCTCTACTGAACCTGACTACTACTGGATTGATGAACCTGACCTTGTTGTTTACTACAGACCCGGTATTGTCACAATTCGCCCCTTGCACAGATTTGACAAAAGACTGTTGCCCACTCGAAACCTTTTTAAGTCAACCCCCGGGTGTTATATTGCGTGCTACTCAAAACAGAACACTGGCAGTATTTATGAAGTAGGGGCAGGAATTCAAGTCATGGGACAGGTTCGAGTAAAAGGCAACTATGAAGGGCGAATTTGCCGCCCTGCAGAACACCAGCAAGACGATATCTCGGCGTTACAGAAATTTAAAGAAATTTGTGCCAACAATATAAAATCATGTG
>JAGRNJ010000112.1 GCA_020440825.1 Leptospiraceae bacterium
TCACAGAATCAATCTTTGCAGTTTTCAATTCGACGCACCCTGGATAACCGGCTGCAAGAGTCATTGATAAAAAAGAGAATTCGGGAAAACCGTCTGCTCTGGAAAGATACAGAAGCAGAGAGCCAGCAACCCTAGGAACCCTGGAAAATTATTTTCCCAGAATCCGATTGATTTCAAGATTCAAAATAGTTCTGTCTTAATTCTCGGGCAGGTTCGTCTGCAGAAAATCGACAATGGTTTTTTCAATGGTTTCTTTATCGGTTTTTACATGCTCACTGAGCATGACATGATTGCCATTGGCAATGGGCGCTTTTTGTTTGATAAAACTGTTCTGGCCCTGGCCAAATTTCTCAAAAACCTCAAGCATGGCAGGCACAGATGCAGTCGGGTCCTGGTGTTCATCATCCCGGTAATAGTAAGTCATCAGCACCGGGGCGCGAACCCTTGCGATCGTATCATCATGCAGAACCGCAGCCCGTAAATCAACAAGGTTCTGCAGAGAGGAAAAATATTGTTGGGTATACCAGTATTTTTCATATCCTGAACCATAGTCAGGGTTCGCCTTGCCAGATGATTCCCGAACTTCGCCATAGACAGCATTAACAAGTGACATTCCCCCGGGCAGTTTCATGATATCTGCGCTTGGCGAGGCAAAATCGTAAAACGGGGATGCCAAAACCAGCGCAGCCGTCTGCTCGGGGAACGTGGCCGCAAGCCAGGTGGCGATCAATCCGCCCATGCTCGTACCTATTAAAATTGTCTTATTTCCCAGAGAGTTCATCATGCGCATGGTATCGCCTGCGTATTGCAGATACTCGGCGTAGGTTCTATCACGATGGTCTTCTTTGGTTGTACCATGGCCGGGCAGGCGTGCGTAGTACAAATTAGCTTTTAATTTAGCTGCGACTCGATCTGTAATGTACGAGCCTTCTTCCCGGGATGCACCAAAACCGTGAATATAAAGTATTGCGTAATCTGTCTTACCTTGTGCAGCCCGAATCAGTTTTTCTTCATTCCCTTCGCGTACCCCGATTGCTGAATCTCGATTTAAAAGCTGATTATGATATTCCGTAAAATCTTCGGGTAAAGATCTCTGTTCATAAACAAATTCTGGGTCTGGTTTTAGACCGGCATAACCGGCGTAGCCGAGTACAATGATACCTAAGGTTAACAAAGCAATACGGGATTTCTTGACGCGCATGTCGACAATTGATTAAAATTCTGTTTTGTGTAAAGCTTTAATTCTGATGCGATTGTGCTGTGCAATATATCCATGACATCTGCTACAGCTGCTCATGGCAGTCAAGTTAAAGCATTCCCTTTTGGTGTTTCTGGCATTCGGTTTTTCTTTAGCGATCGCATTTGCAGATGCTACATTGCCCGATGACTTGACTTTTGCGTTGTTTTATCTTCTACCACTTTTGTTTCTGGCATGGTTTTCAACGAAGTGGGTGAGCTTGAGCATGATACCCATCGTTGTAAGTATCTGGACTTTAGCAGATTTTTATCAAAAGCTGTATGAAATCTGGGGCATCTTGATGTGGAATTTCATAACAAGACTAATATTGGCATCGATCATCATTTTTCTCGTCATTGACTTGAAAAAAATGTGATCACTATGGTCGATACCCTGATGTACAAGGCAAAAAAAATGGCAAAAATTTTGTGCAGTATGTAGTCATGCCGTAAAAAAGAATTACCGAGGTCTGGATTTTGAAATTATTTGAATACGCAGCTTTGTCAGGAAACTGTCAAAACTCTGGCAACAAAATTGCCGTAAGTCCATTTTCTGATTAGATTTTGATTAACGTTTGCTAAGACGAATCGAAAAAAAAATCTGGAGACTTATGAGTTCACAATCAACTTTATATCGCTGGGGGGCAATTGTTCTGGCCATTGCCTTATTCTCCTGGAAGCCCCTCAATTTAGGACAGTTTTTATTTGCACAAGAAAGCGGCCCATCGGCCACCACAACTGAACAGACATCCACTGAAGCACCTGCAGCAGAAAACCCCGAAAGTGACACTGCCTACCTTGCAGAGGCCGGCAAGTTTCACTTAGGCGATGACCCTGCAATCTGGATCATGTTCATCTTATTCATTCTGGCGGTTGCAGTAACCATTGAACGAAGTTGGGTCTTATATAAGAACAAAGGCAACAACGCAGAGCTGGTTTCAATTCTGGCCGAAGAATTAGACAAAAACCCCCAGGACACAAAAGCCCTCGAAGAGAAAGTCATCGATGCCAGATTTGGCCTCGAAGGAAGAGTTGCCGGCAAGACTCTCAAAGGGTGGAACTATGGCGAGCATACGATGAATGAATACTCCCAGACTTCTCTGATTGCAGAGCGCCGTTTTCTCGAGAAGAGACTTGTGATTCTGTCAACTCTCGGCAACAATGTACCTTTTATAGGTCTGTTGGGAACCGTCATGGGAATTATGAAAGCGTTTCGCGATCTTGCTTTAAGCGGTGACGGAGGACCCTCTGTGGTCATGAAGGGAATTTCAGAGGCGTTGATCGCAACCGCGATGGGTCTTGGCGTTGCCATTCCGGTGGTGATTGCCTTTAACGCATTGAACAAATTTGTGCAGGATAAATTATCCAGTGCTGAAGAAATCACAACCTTGATGCGGGCCATCCGCCTCTCAAAAGATAAGGAATCCTGATAATGGCCGGTTCTGCAGGCGGCTCAGGAAAAAGCGGAGCAATTGGGGAGATCAATGTTGTTCCCCTTGTAGACATCATGCTGGTGCTGGTAATCATTTTGATGGTCTCCGCTGAATTCACAAAATACCGAACTGTGAGTGTGCAACTGCCAAAGATCAACGCAGCTGCAGTCAAACAGGAGCCGGTCAAAGTTACCCTGACGTTAAAACCCGACGGATCATTGTACTGGGACAACAAACAGGTTGAAGACATCGCGACTTTGCAAGAGAGATTGACGGCAGAAAAATCTGCCCGTCCTGAAATGGCTGTCATCATGCGGGCAGAAGGCGACACCAGCTACAAGCAGGTCTTGCAGATTCTCGATAAGGTGAAACTTGCAGGTATAGCCAAAGTCGGGCTTGCGGTTGAAGAGGCTGCAGCACCACGCCGTCGTTGATGCAGATAATTCCTGCTCTCGATATCATTGACGATAAGCTTGTACGCCTGATTAAAGGCGACTATGCCGAAAAAATCATCTATTCTGATGATCCTCTTGCAACGGCACAACAATTTGCCGATGCCGGTGTAACCCGGCTGCATCTGGTTGATTTAAGCGGAGCAAAAGCTGCTAATCCTGTACATGCAAAACTTTTCGGGCAAATTAAGGCGAAGACCGGTCTGCAGATTGAAGCAGGCGGAGGGATACGCTCGATCGATCATATTGAACAATACCTCAATGCAGGTCTAACCACAGACGACTTTTTCATGATAGGCTCTCTGCCGTTTACCTCACCTGAAAATTTTGACCAGATTGTAGAGAGATTCGCGAAAAATATCCTTTTGACAGTCGATGTCTGGGGGCGGGACATTCGTATTTCAGGCTGGCAGAAAAGCGCAGCTATGGAAATCCATAGCTTTCTGCGCAAGATGGTTGATCGTAATTTGAAATCTTTTCTGGTCACCCAGATACAAAAAGATGGTATGCTGCAAGGGCCCGATTTTGATCTTTATGCCGAGATTCTCTCTCAACACCAGAACATCTCGCTAATCGCTTCGGGAGGGGTGTCTGGTGTGGCCGATTTTGAAAAGCTCAAAAAAATTTCTGGTTTGACGGGTGCCATCTTGGGACGGGCTTTTTATGAGAATCATATCACCTTGCAGGATTTGCGCAGCCTGACTTAGTTTTTCAAAAAGAATTGAAGCCATTAACCTGGTTTTTTTAAAAAAATTCGAGAAATTATTCCTGAAATTGCATTTTTTGAGGCAAAAAAAGTGCGATATTATCAAACTGGTCGATTTACTGTTTTCTATATGCTACTTTCTGCACATTAACAAACGAATTATTTTCGGGAGGAAGTAAAAATGCAGACAGTCGCAGTATCGCAGAATATAGACAGGGCAAAACAGAAGGCTTCTTTGAGTTCTTCAAAAGAACGTGCAACACTGATGAACGCCAAAGACAAGGCCCGGGCAATCGTAAAACATATACGCCATGCCGATAAGAAAGTGCGGGCCAGGTTCAGCTGGCTTCGACACCAGAGTTTTATTGGCCTGGGAATCTTTACCTTATCCTGTGCAGGCATGGTAGCTGCCAGCTGGGGCTGGATTGCAGGAGTCTACCCGTTCTGGGCTATGGTCCTGACCAATGCTTTTTTAGCATCTTTATTGCATGAACTGGAACACGATCTGATTCACAGTTTGTACTTCAAAGATACCTGGGTTGAGAAGCTTATGATGTGGGGAGTGTGGGTTTTTCGAGGCAATACCCCCAGCCCTTTCTATCGTAAGAAAATTCATTTGCTGCACCACAAAGATTCCGGTCAGTTTTCTGACATCGAAGAGCAGATGATTGGCAATGGAATGAAAATGGGCCTCAAAAGATTAATTGTTATGATCGACCAGAATCTGGCTTTTCTGCTCAATGTGAGAAAAGTTGCAGAGACTTCCCCTGAGTTAAACATTCGGGAAATGTTTCGTGCTTCGATTCCTTTTCATATGCTGTTCACTATAACTCTGAATACAGTGCTGCTCGGTACTGCTGGTATGTGGCTACAGTCCCAAGGCTATCTGCAACTGCCGTTGTGGTTTATTGAAATGTATCCGTATTTTGTGATTGCCGGGGCTGTCTGGGTGCTACCTAACTTCATCCGCCAGGCATCTTTGCAGATCATCTCGTCAAATATGCACTATTTCGGAGATATAGAACCCGGCAGAGAAGGTCTTATTCAGCAATGCCAGGTTTTAAAACCATGGTATTTAATTCCCTTTCAATTGTTCTGTTTCAATTTTGGTTCAACCCATGGCATTCACCATTTTGTTGTAAACCAGCCTTTTTATCTGCGGCAGATGATTGCGGCACGTGCGCATGCCGCGATGAAAAGATACGGTGTACGGTTTAATGATACCAAAACTCTCTCACGGGCGAATCGATACAGTCTTGAAGCAGTTGGGTAAGAATGATTCTCAAGAATTTTGATTATATTTTCTTGTGGCAATGTTTCCCTTGACTAGACAAATAATAATTGTTAAGCAGTAATATGGAACTTCCTTCAGGAATAAAAATACCCGAAGATAAAATTGCTCAGTTTTGTAAAAAATGGGCAATTGTCAAATTAGAATTATTTGGTTCAGCATTGACCAAAGAATTTAATGCAGAAAGTGATATTGATTTTTTAGCGACCTTTGATCCCGATTCAAAACATGGTCTTGAATCATATCTTGCTCTTGGTGAATTGTCACAGTTATTTTCACGAAAAGTTGACCTGGTTTCTAAGCAGGCGTTACTCTCCAGTAGAAACAAATACAGAAGTCAAAAAATACTTTCAAAAGCAATATTGATTTATGACAGAACGTGACATAGGTTATGCAATCGATATTGTTATCGCATGTCGCGATATTGAACATTTTAAAATAAACAAAACAGACGATGCCTTACAATTCGATGAAATGTATCAGGCTGCAGTTATCAGAAAACTTGAAGTCATAGGTGAGGTTGCAAAGCGACTTAGCGATGATTTCAAAACGAAACATTTTTCGATTAACTGGAAGGGATGGGCCGGCCTACGAGACAGGTTGATTCATGGTTATGATGATATCGATTTAGGAATTGATACAAATGTTTTGTCGAATGAGATACCCCTATTATTGCATGAGCTAAATGGATATGAAGCAGAAAATTCAGATTAGAGATGGCGCAAAAGGTACCAAACCTTTTGAGTGTAAAGTTTTTGACCGGCAGAATTGTTAGTCAAATCTTGTCTATGCTGCAAATACGTCTCAAGTTCATTGTACCGCTAATTTGTCTTAGCCAGATCTTCTGTTCGGTGAGTGGGGTTTATGTACGATCCGATCAGATCGACGAAACTCGGCAAACCGGTGCTGAGCTGCAATCATCCCAGCGGCTCATTTTAATTGGTGATGCAGGCAAAGCTGAAAATGAACAGCCACTCTGGCAGGTGCTACGGAAAACCGTAGCAGAGAATCCTGGCAATACACGGGTAATTTACCTTGGTGATAATCTCTATGAGGCGGGCTTACCGGCACCTGCCGAGAATGATCCCGATTATGAAAAATATGCCGGCGTTTTACAAACCCAGATTGATGCTGCAGCCGGTGCTCGTCAGATTATCTTTGTACCGGGTAATCATGACTGGGCAAACCGCAAAGAAATCGGTAAAACCCGTATTCTGGCACAGCAGTCCTATGTGAAGGCTCAACAGGCAGAGTTTTTTCCTGCAAATGGCTGCCCCGATGTGCATGCCTTGCATCTCAATGAAAATAATCTGGCATTGTTTTTAGATTCCCAGGCGATTACAGATTTACTTGCAAATCGTACCTTTGATTCGACAAATTGTGAGAATAAAACAGTTGAGCAATTAAGCAAACAGTTAGCCCGGTTGACTGCTGGTTTTCGTGCAGAAAATAAGACTGTGATGATTTTGGCACATCATCCTTTGCGTACCATAGGTCCTCATGGCGGTTATTTTTCATGGCATCATCATGTGTTTCCTGTCTACAATTATAATCCCTATGTACCATTGCCGATCGTGGCCTCGATGATTGTTTGGGGCAGGCAGTTAGGATGGCTTACCTCGACTGATATTTCTCATAAAGATTATCAACGATATATTGAGTTTGTAGATCAAATCATAAAAGGTTTGCCGAATGTGATCATCGCAGCTGGCCATGATCATAATATTCAGATTTTACAGTCGAATAAGGCGGATGGCTTGCTGCACATAGTGTCCGGTACGGGCAGCAAGAGCGACATCGTTTTTGAACATGACGACAGTCTGCTTGCGACAACTGAACCGGGCATGATAATCATGGATTTTCTGCCAAACGGAAAGCACGCGATAAAGTTGCGCCTTGCAGACGGCCGTGACTTTTAACTGTTTTTACCGAAATTCATAGGCACTCTGATCGGTATTGAAATTATCGAGAATGAAGGGCATATGTAAATTCTTATTCGCGAGACGGTTTACTCCATATACATTTCTATGGGAAATGGAGTGTAGCCATTCAGGGGAATAGCCGCGGCACAGTCAGATGCATTTGCCTCAGGATCGGATGCGATCAATTTTGTGGCCAACACCAGAGACTTTCCGTCAGAGTTTATGATGCGTCCATAAATTTTGAGTCCCATTAATACTTCAGCAAGCGGCTTGTTCACTCTTGCATAATGAATATGAAACAACCGACGTCAGCTTAATCTAGCAGCCGCAGTCAATCGTGTTTTTCAAATACAGTCAGATCATGAATTGCGTGGCAGCGTTCGCGAATCTGTTCAATACTGATATTCTCCAAACCTGAAGTTGAAAACCCCTCGACACAGAAGCTGGCCGCAGCTGATCCCCAGATGACAGCCTGTTTTACCATCGTCTCGGTCATTTCAGTACCGGGATGATTGACCAATTTCGAGACCAGATAAGAAACAAAGCCTCCGGCGAAGCTGTCGCCTGCGCCTGTAGGGTCTTTGACATTCTCTGTGGGGTAGGCAGAGGCTACAAATGTAAAGTCTTTTGAGACAGCCAGAACGCCATGCTCACCTTTTTTGACCAAAACCAGTTTTGGGCCTTTCTTCTGGATAATTCGAGCAGCTTTAATTAAAGAGGCTTCACCGGCCAGTTCTCTGATCTCTGCATCGTTTAAGAAAACAGTATCGACTTTCTTCAAAACCTTCCATAGGGAATCTGCCTTTGAACTGATCCAGTAATTCATTGAATCAAGGCCAATAAACTGTGGGTTTTTCATCTGCTTGACCACTTTCATCTGTAGATCGGGATCAATATTGGCGAGAAAGAGATAGGGTGCATTTTTCTGTTGTTCTGTCAGAATCGGGTTGAATGTTGAGAGAACGCCAAGCTTTGTATCATCTGTATGGGCAACATTCATATCATACTCATAATGACC
>JAGRNJ010000113.1 GCA_020440825.1 Leptospiraceae bacterium
CCAGAAACCAATGGACAAAAATATTACTACAATTGATGTTGAAGATTTCAATCTCAACCTGAAATTCAAACCCGAGGGAGCGCGCAGCGAAAGGTTAAATCTGCTGGCAGTATCTTCTGATTTTGTGCAGCCATTCGGGTCTTTTACCGGTGAGTTTATTCTGCAAAACAAAAAGGTTATCGTGTCTGGCCTGGGAGTTGTAGAAGACCATTATGCGAAATGGTGATCTAATTTTTTAATTTATAATTTACATTCGTAAGTTTTTTTTATAATTTGAGAACATGAATATAAAGACGGTCTCATGCGTACTGATTCTGGGTTTAGTCACATTTTCATGCCAGCCTGGGAAAACACAAAACCACAATACCCAGACAAATGGTCAGCCCGAAGCTGCTGAAAATTCTCCTGTTGAGCAGAGTCCCTCACAACCTATTGAGAATAAAGCAAAAGCTTCTGAAAGCGCTAAAAAAGAGAAATCAGAAACTGAGACAAAAGTTATCACTCCGCCCGATGAATATCAGGTACACTATACCCTGCTGAATTCAGTCTTGAGAAGTGTTGTCTCGAACAGCGAGCGCCAGGGCATCCGCACTGCGCTGGTAAATTATACTGCTGTAAGCAATAATGCAGATTTTTTGAAAGTTTTTAACTGGTACCAGAACGCACCCATACCTGAAACATACGCTGCCAAATATGCTTTCTGGCTCAATGCATACAATGTTTACACAATGAAACTGATGAGCGAGAAAAGCAACGGGCAGTCCATTATGAAAATCGATAATGGTACCGCCTTTGATAAGCAGTATTACTCAATCGCGGGCAAACCGATTAGCTTGAACCAGATTGAAAAGGGTATTGTCAAATCAATGGGCCGGGTCGATTATCATTTCGCTCTGG
The DNA here is from genome assembly GCA_020440825.1 of Leptospiraceae bacterium. Lineage (GTDB taxonomy): Bacteria > Spirochaetota > Leptospiria > Turneriellales > Turneriellaceae > JAGRNJ01. The sequence continues at coordinate 898 of JAGRNJ010000113.1, forward strand.
TCTGTGCCGCACTGTCTTGTCCTGATCTTGCGCGCTCTGCCTACACAGAAAAAAACGTTTTCTGGCTCATGAAAGAACAGGCCCGAAAATTTTTCCTGAATGAAACCAAGGGTGTGCGTATCGATGACGCAAGCTCAACTGTCTATGTATCGACTCTCGGGCAGTGGTATGGTGAAGAATTCACCAAAAAAGGCAGCTTTCTGGAGTATGCCGCACAATTTTTTGATGAGTCTAAGGCGCAAAAGATACTCACTTACAAAGTCGAATACATTCCCTATAACTGGTCACCAAACGGTTTATAAACCGATATTTCAGGGCCATTTAAGAAATAACTTTCACAGAAAAAAAAGGGCCTGGCGAACACGCAGCCAGAGTATGCCCTTTTGTTGAAACTGCATTTCAATTTAAATTATGGGCGAAATGTCCAATGTTTATTATTTTAACATTAAAATATTTGCTCTCTGTAAATGGTTTTTAACTCAAGCTGGAACAAATATTTTTTAAATCTGTAAAAGTTTTAGAATGTTAAAAGGAGTATCCTATGGATAAAATTATCGATTCAGTTTCTGGTAGAGTAGCCAAAATTATTTTTGTGCTGCCTCTCATTATGTTTGGTTTAAATCACCTCACAATGGCAAATGCCATGGCAGGTATGGTACCATCATTTGTGCCGGGTGGCGTTTTCTGGGTTTATTTAACTGGTATCGCATTGATTGCGGGTTCTGTCGGTATTGTTACCAATCTGAAGGGGCTGGGAAAATTAGCTGCTTTCTTAACAGGAGTTTTAATTCTTATATTCGCTTTCACAATTCACCTGCCCAATATGCTGAATGCACCCGATGAGCAGGCAAGAATGATGCCAATGATCGGCTTTATGAAAGACCTTGCTATCGGTGCAGCCTGCTGGATTGCAGCTGCAACCTATAAAGACTAAACTATTTTTATTGGCGGATGAATGCATTGCTGCACATTCATCCGCTTTTTTATTTTAAAATTAAAAAAGGGTCTCTACTGATTGGTTACAGGAACGACCAGTAACTGAAATCTCAAAATAACAGAATCATCCATAATTCGGTTGGTCAGCACATTCCCTTCAATACCAAAATCATTTCGATTAACCCGAAACTTGCCGCTCGTAAAAAAACCAGACTCTAAACGAGAAATTTTAACCGGTACCTCATACTCTTTGCTTTGACCACGAATTGTCATTTTGACATAAGCCAGATAACGGTCGCCATCTTCTTTTTCAATTTCCAGAACTTCTACCACAGCCTCTGGGTATTTTTCAGAATAGAAAAAATCATCCTGCGTGAGATGATTGTCACGTTTTGAATTCCCGGTACTCACTGAGGCAGTTTGAATACTCAAAACCCCGCGAATCGTTTCAGGCTTATTCGCCAACATTGAAAACTGTTTCAACGATTTCTCACCAAAAAATCCCGTCACATTTTCGAGGGTTGCATCAACTTCAAAACTAACGGTACTTTGAGGAGCCAGTTTCCACTTTAATTCTGCAGAGTTTATCGGGCTGAACAACAAGAATAAAATTGCGAAACCAGCAACTCTCTTCATCAATATTGAGAATTTAATTGCAGTTTGCATTTTATAAAAATCTGCTGAAAGAAAAAACGATCTATAATTTATTGCCGAGCTACCGTTATTTTTTCCCGTAATTTTATGCTTCTTCAGTGTATTAAAGCTTTTCATGCTTAAACCATACCTTTTATAATTTTTCCCCCGGGAGCAAGTGGATAAGGCCTGCCAAACGAGTTTTTAAGATTTCCCTGCGGATCAATGCCACAGGCCGCATAGATTGTTGCAACCTGGTCTGTCACCGATACCGGGTCAGCAGTTATCTTCTCGCCTTTCTCATCTGTACTGCCAATAACTGCCCCGGCCGGTAAGCCGCCCCCGCCGATCAGGGTTGTGAATGCTCTCGGGAAGTGATCACGACCGTCGCCATTGCTCGCCATATGCGGGGTGCGACCGAACTCGGTAGATAACACGACGAGAGTCTGGCTCAATAAACCTGAGCTGCCAAGCTCGCCCAAAAGAGCTGCCAGAGCAGGGTCAAGAGTTGAAGCAATTTCTGAAATTTTCTGTTTATTGTTATTATGTGTATCCCATCCGCCTATCGAAAGTTCAATGAATGGTATTTCTGCCTCTGCCAGACGTTTCACCAGCAGCATTGCGTTACCGGTTCTATTTTCTCCATAGCGTTCCCGATTTTTTTTGCTTTCCTGCGCCAGGTCAAATACCTGCAGCCGCTCTGAGTTCATAAAATCAAGAGCGGATGCATGCATTTTGTCCCAGGTTTTTATCTCTGGTGAATAGATCGATTCAGAAAAACTCATGTCGATTTTCTGCAAAAGTTTTTCCCGACGGTAAAGTCGCGCGTCTGAAATGTTGCGCGGCGGTTTCATATTCGTCAAAGGCTGCAGGGCATTGTTAATGTGAAATGAATCATATGCATTGCCTAGAAATCCGCCCTTGCCAATAATTCGATTTTTATTTCCCATAGTTATGTGTCCGGGAAAATAGGCCCCGCCTTTATCCAGAGCTTTGGCAATGACACCCCCAAACGACGGTATATCGGGAAAACCATTGTTGCGTCCATGTCCGGTGTGCAAATATGCAGAGGCACCATCATGATCGCCAATATTCGAATGTACCGAGCGTACAAGATTCAATCGATGAAGCTCTTTCGCCGTGCGAGAAAAGGCCTCACCAATCTGTAAACCTTTCAGAGATGAACGAACACCTCTAAACTGGCTGCTTTTTTTCCAGTCAAACGTATCAACATGACTCATGCCACCCGCCATATTCAGGAAGATTACAGATTTGACATTCTTTCGCGTGCGACTCAGATTATTTTCTTTTTCACTGGCAGTAAGAAAACCCGGCACAAGACTTGCCGATGCTGCTACGGCAAGCTTTTTCAAAAATGAAGCTCGGGACAAAGAATCTTGTTCATTAAAAAACATGATTGAACTCCTTTGAGTTGGCCAGACTCCAGGCCAGATCTTCGAGCATCTCTGCATTAAACTTACTTTCATTGGCCTGCAAACGGCTTGTACTGATCTCTTGCAAAAGATCCATTTCGTCTTTACCAGGTTCCCTCGAAAGAAGACTCAGATACAGCAGGCGATAAACGTCTGTCATATCTTTCTCCCGTTCAAAATTCTTTCTAAAGACACTGTCTTTATCGTGTGACATGGATCTCCACAATGTATTGGTGGTTCGTCCATTGAGCAGTTCCAGAATCTGATCAATACTCAATGAGCTTTCATCATCGTCTACATCTTGTCGTTGTCCTGCACCAAATGCACTCAGGAAAGAATGCTCCCTGACCGGTTTGGGAATCTGTACTGAATTCTCATATTCCCTTTCTTTCTCAAGTGGGTATAGAAGATTACCCTCACCATTAAATTTCAGTTCTTTTTCTTTGCCGTCTGCAGAGAGAATTCTGAGTGTCTTGCTTTGCGAGCCTCTGCGCAAAGAATTAAAAACCTGGTAAGCGTTCAATCGGCGGGCGGGAAAATTCGTCACTGTTAGTTCCCATTTCTGCTCTGGGGTTTTCACAGCTTCAAAATCTTCACTCTTCATCTCTCTTCTTTGAAAACTGCGGGAAGTTACAATATAATACATGAGATCTTTGAGTCTGGTATCTTGCTCAACAAATTTCTTATCGAGATGCTCTAACAGTTCAGGGTATTTCACCTCGCTATCAGGAGCCCAGTCATCAAGCGGGGTAAAGAAACTCCAGCCCATAAGGTTGGTCCAGATGCGGTTAATGATCACCTTACGAAATCTGTCATTTTTGCGCGAGGTAAGCCAGCGCACGAAAACCATCCGCCTGTCTTCGCCTTCATCAATCACCGGTCTCTCACCATAGGGAAAGCGCGGGTCTACCATGTCACCACCCGGCGCGTCATCAGAATACGGAAAACGCAGTCCCAAAGCCGGTTCATAGGCAACCACTGCATATGACAGTGCATTCTGTTTACGCCATTTCTCCCACTGTTTGTTATTCATTTTACGACGCACGTTCTGGTTCCATTCACGAACTCTCGCCTCATATTCTTTACCGTCTTTTGTGCTGAAATGTTCCCGCCGTTCGCGAGGTAAAAATTCTCCCGTGTAATTTTTTTGAACCCAGGTCTGGCTAAAAAAAGCTGCCAGGCCATAATAGTCACGGCGACTGAAGTTTTTATCATACGGATGGTCATGACACCGGGCGCAGGACATCCGCCTGCCGTAAAAAACTCTTCCCACATATTCAGCAATCTGCAGAGGATCGCCATCATCCCGAACATAAAAGACCCCGGCAGGGTTTTTATCAACCTCACCTTTGGCTGTCAGCATCTCTTTCACCAGCTGTTTATATGGCTTATTCTGGTCGATTGATTCTGCAAGATATTTCTGAAATGCAGCAAACGGTACCCCTTTCATTTTGCTTCGATCTCTGAGCATTGACCCCAGAATTTCAGACCAGTAATGCGCAGTATCCCTCTCCCGCAAAAATGTGGCTGCAAACTGCGCATGCTTTTCTGGGGTATACGTCTGTACTTCTTGCAGTCGGGGTATTGTACCACGCATTAGCAGCGACATGCGACGCAGGTTTACTGCAGGTGAAGCAAGCTCTACTGATTTTCCCGTCTGGCTTTCTAAGATTAAATCTATTTCATGCGCAGAAAATATTCGGGTATTGTAACCAAACCCTGCGATCAACAGGATTGTCAGTGAAACTTTCTTGTATTTTTGAATCGATAAGACTTTCATAAGAACTCTCTGATAATTGAATGGCAATATTGCCGGTTGTGAATATTTGACGTGCCCGGGTTTACAGACAGCTCAATTTTTTTTGCTTTTTCTCTGCAGATTATGATGACAAAAAGTTCGAACAGTGAAAATCCCGGCTTACAAATATTTTTAGCAATCTGCATTCTTTATTCGATTCTTGAAAATAAGAGCAGTCTTTGCATGATTCCTGGTTTACTGAGCGTAAGATCTCCTGCACGAAAGCATCTTCGCCATCGTCGAGCCACACCCCGTGGCATTCGGGGCATTTGTCAATCGTGACACCTTTATAGCTTATCGGTTGCAGTGAAACTCTGGAGCACTGCGGACATTGTTTGGCCATAAGTCGAGAAGTGAGTCGAGTTAGAATCTGTACAGTAAATTATTTGAAGAGCGATTACTTATATCGCAGAATAATTTTCGAAAGAATACTCTTGACAGAGGCATCTTTTTCCTGATCATAAAGCGACTCTATCGCCTTGAGTCTCGATTTGATCTTGGGGCTAGATTGTAAAATTGTATTGGCAGCTGCCATTCTTAATTGCCGGTTACCCGATCTCAATTTGCTGAGAATCAGATCGATTTTTTTAATTTCTTTTATTCTCCGGTTTTCAAGAATCGATAAAACTTTGAGTATAATATCTTCATTTTGACAATTGTTCAGAAGTTCAAAGGCAAACTCAAGATCATCTGCGTTATTCAATTCTTTGAGCTGTTTTGCCGCCTGCCACTGCTCGCGCGGTTTTCCGTTCTGCAATATTGTATAGAGCTTCGAGGTTTCTTCTGTTGGCATTTTTCTCTCAATTTGGTTGACAATCAATTAACTTCATCGATATAACCTCCTTACAATGACAATCATTTTTACCGTACTGAATTATTTTTATGATCTTCAAAAGCTCAGTTTCTACTCTGTCTTATTCGGTATAAGTTTTTTTCTCGTAAACTTCCCGCTGTTTGTCATCTCTGCTTTCATATCGTGCTTTCGGCTTTTTTTATTAATGCCGGTTCTATCTGCCGTCTTGATGTATCTATTGATTGAATTCGGAAAACGCCAAGACCTGCTAAGATGGCAGTTACTTCTCAACGTTTCAAGTATTCATGAATTTCAAAAAACAGAGCCTGCCTCAATACAAGATATCTTGAATACAGTCAGCAACTTTGCTTTTCCCAAAGTAAAAATAAAATATGAGAATATCTTAATCGGGCCCGGTTATAAGAAAGGAGCAATATTTCTTGATTCCTTAAGCTTAAGTGCGACAAACAGCAATGGACTTTATCGCAGATCGGCATTTATATTTCATTCGAAAAATAAATTTCCTGAACTGACAATAGAACCGAAATTTTTTACAACCCGAATTTCTAAACTATTTTCGTCCGGTTTCGGGTTACAAGAGATAAAGGTTCACTCTAATAACGATTTCCAGAAACTTTATCGAATCTGCGGAAATGATGAAAAAGAGGTTAACAAAATCTTTAATAAAGACATTACCCGACAGTTTGTCAATCGGCGATATTTCATCCCCTCTACAAAACCTTCGATTACTCACAGTCAAAACTTTCCCAATATGATTTTTTGTGAGGGACTAATTCTGATTTTATCACCAGAGCAAAGAATTGAACCTGCTGATTTTTCAAACTTTTATCAACGTGCGCTCGAGATCTATCAAATCTTTCAATAAACCAATACTGTATGAAGTCATTTATTTCTTTATCCATTGAAATCTTATCAGAACTGGCAAGTTATGTGACGTTTCGCCGGTTTTCAGTATCGTTAACTCTGGTTCTACTGCTCAATCTTGTACCATTCATCGGTTTATTCTGGCTTGAGTGGCACCCACTTCTGATTTTCTTTATCTACTGGTTTGAGTCAATGACCATCGGTTTATACAATCTGTTCAAAATGGTCGTCGTGGCTTTTTATCTGGGCTATGTCGAAAAAAGTTTTTCAACATTGGTGTCTGGTCTCGGTTTTGCAGGCTTTTTCATGATTCACTTTTTTGGTTTTTGTCTTGTTCATTTAGCCTTTATGCCAAGTTCAGAGCAGGGCAATCTCTCATCAATCATTGATTATGATATTCTCTACAGCATTGGCATCATTGTATTGAGCCATGGTTTTTCGACCATACGTTATTTCTTTTTTGAGCGAGAGTATCGACAGTACCGAACCCGTTCCATCGTCTACCAGATGTTACCGCCATACGCTCGGGTAATGACTCTTCACCTGACTTTAATTGGCGGGCATATATTT
>JAGRNJ010000114.1 GCA_020440825.1 Leptospiraceae bacterium
GGCCATTACCCCACCAACAAGCTGATAGGCCGCAGGACCATCCTTCTGCGAATATTGCTATTCTTTCACCTCTCGGTCGTACGCGGTATTAGCTCCAGTTTCCCGAAGTTGTCCCCCGCAAAAGGGCAGGTTCCTACGTGTTACTCACCCGTGCGCCACTATAATTCTCTCTAGCAAGCTAGAAAAAATCATCGTTCGACTTGCATGTTTAAGACGCGCCGCCAGCGTTCGTTCTGAGCCAGGATCAAACTCTCCATTATAGTTAAAAGATTACAAAGTAATCTCTTAATAAAATAAGAGTACCGCAAACGCGGTCCTGTTTTATTCAATTGTTTTTGGGTTTGCTCACAAAACTCTATCTCTACAGCTTCTCAGCTGGTCACCTGTCAAAGAACAAAAAGTAAAATAAAAAACCAAGGCCCAAAACCCCGGAAAGCCAGATAAATTATCTGAATCAGTCCGTCAAGAAATAAAATCTATAAAGGCTTTCATTTCCTCGTTCCCGGCAGATAAACCACCGGGCGAAAGTTAGAAAACAACATTCTCTCAAGGCGTAAAGCATTTTATATAAAAAACATGGAAAACCTGGTCGCGAGATCGTATACTTCTCTAATCGTTTCAACGCTGCCAACGGTGCAGCATATGCTCTTTAGGCTCCCGCAATATCGCTGTAATCTCAATAGAGCAGCAGGATCTCCGCCAGTTTTTTCTCAAAAACCTCGCGTACATATTCTTCATCGGTAAAGTCTTCTTCAAATAAATGCATGATATTTTTGCCCAAGGCTTCTTCTCGCAAAGCATTGTAAGGATAGGCATAAACCTTTAAGGATTCTGAGTCTGCTCGAAAATAAAGCCGAACCTTCATACCGGCTTCCATCAACTGGCCGTGGCTTATTTCTACCGGTTTAATAACTGTGTAAACTCCTGAATATCGCTTATTTAGGTACTCGAGTTCTTCTCTTTTGACAAATCTTCCGGAACAAAGGATTTGTAGAACTACACAAACTGAAATCAAACTATAGAGAAATTTTTTACGCATTTCAGTCTAATTCTGTTTTTTTTCGAAATTGTCCAATCATTTTGAAACAAAATCATGTTTTCTGGGTATATACAAGTATGGTAGCTAAAATCAATTCAATCATAGTCCATGGGTTTGAAGCATTGCCCATTTGTGTCGAAACCGATTTATTGCCCGGTCAAATGTATACCATGATCGTTGGCCTGGCAGACAGTGCCGTGCGCGAAAGCAGAGAACGGCTGCGTTCGGCAATACTCTCATCAGGATTTCAATTTCCGATAAAACAGATTATTCTTAACTTAAGCCCCGCGGAATATCAAAAAGAAGGAACTCTCTGTGAACTTGCAATGGCTGCCGGAATCCTGGTTGCTTCAGGACAGTTACCACAATCTGTATTTCAAGATACAATTTTACTGGGAGCACTGAGCCTCGACGGGAGTATTCGAAGCAGTGCGGGTCAATTGGCAGCCGGCATTCTCGCTCGCGAAAAATTTCCCAGCACAAAAATTATCACCGGTAAAGAGTCAGCCTCTGAACTGAGCAGAATACCGGGCATTGAATTGTATGCAATCGACACATTATCAGACTTAATTCGTTATGCAAATGGCGAAATTTCTGCCCTGCCTCAAACCCAGTATATTCCTGCGAACAGCCACAATGGGCTCAGCTTTGAAGATATTGAAGGTAATCATCACCAGAAGATAGGGCTGGCATGGGCTATCGCCGGAGGACATCATTTGCTGATGATTGGTCCGCCCGGTTCAGGCAAGACCCATATGGCCAGAGCCTGTGAAAACATTCAACCACAATTGTCCCTCCCAGAATCCCTGGAACTTACCCGCCTTCACTCACTCAATGGAACACGACAAATGAACTGGATTGACAGACGGCCGTTTCGCTCTCCGCATCATACAGCATCAGATGTGGCTCTTGTTGGCGGAGGAATAAACCCGACAGCAGGCGAAGTAACTCTTGCCCAGCACGGTATTTTATTTCTCGATGAGCTGCTCGAGTTTCGAAATTCAGCTTTGCAGGCTCTGAGAGAACCAATGGAAGATAAACAGATTACCATCTCGAGAGCACGGGGAAAAACTCTTTTGCCCGCTAATTTTACATTAATTGCCGCTACTAATCCCTGCAAATGCGGATACTTCAGTTCTGGCATCCGTAAATGCAGATGCAATGTGAATGCAATTCATAAAATATATGAAAAGATAAGCGGGCCATTTCTTGACAGAATTGCCGTTGAACTGGACTTTACATTGAATCGACAATTTCAGAAGTCAAACTTCAGTGATTTCGATGTATCCACTGAAGTTCTGCGCCAAAGAATTGCTGCAGCAAGACACCGAATGCTGAAACGGAATAATGGATTCCTGAACTGCCGGTTATCATTCAAAGACTTGCAAGCCAGCCTTAACGAGACAAAAGTTCTACAGGAAATCATACAGCATTTCTCTGGGCAGCAGGCGATGAGCCACCGGGCAATACTGCAGTCTTTTCGGCTCGCCAGAACTATTGCAGATTATTATGCTCACAGACAAATAGAAGAATCTGACCTGATCTCTGCATTCAGTATGCGGGTGTTTCATCATTACCGCAGTCAACTGTACTCTGATCATGCAGCATAAAAAAATGCGGAATAAGATAAGCCAGATTCTGTACCCAAAAGATTCAATGAACCTTTAGGGTGGCAGTCATTTATCTTGTCTACCGGTTATACCCGTCGATCTTTTCTTTCTACCCGCTCTGCGCTCAAAATACAAAGTATTCTAAGCTCGGGACCTTTCACAGAGCTGCTTGAAATTTCACCGGAGAGGGTTTACCCTGCCATTTTCATCTCTGAAAATGCGGTAGGCTCTTACCCTACCATTTCACCCTTACCAATGAGCTTTCTACGAAAACTGCACATAATCTTCGATTATGCTTTGGCGGTATTTTTTCTGTGGCACTTTCCGTCGGCAAGATTTCAAAGAAACCTAAACGCCCAGATTTCTCTGGTCTCCTTATCCCTGGTGTCCGGACTTTCCTCCCTGGTTCAAACTGAACCACAGGCGACTGCCCTTATTCCGCAGTACAATAGTACTCAAAAGATAAGAGATCGACCGAGAATTTTATCGGCTCAGTAAAAACGTTCAGGCGAGCGCTTCGGTCGCAATAGAACTACGAGAAGAATTCCCAGACCACCAACTACGAGAAAAAAGACCGCAAATAATGCGAGATAAAACGGAGATTTGTCTTTAGAAGCTGTGAAATTTAAAAGAGCAGGAGACTCAACGCGTTCAAGCCAGACTTCAGCTCGACGAAACTGTTGTGAGCGAGAGAGAGATTTACTGTCGCCAAAACTTGCAACCCGTGCCTCTTGCATATTTACACCCAAGCGTTCAAGCGTATCTGCCACTTCGTTGGCTCTCTGCAAACCAAGATTCAGGTTGTAATCACTTGCTCCTGAATTGTCAGCATAACCTATCACTTTAATTGTGCCGGCACACTGGAAAGAACATTGGGTCTGCCATTCTCGAGCGATATGAGATATTTGCCGCAGACTTTCAGGACTGATTTTTGAAGAGTTATATGAAAAAAATACAGAACCCAGAAAAGAGTTTTCAGGCATCTCAACCCGGTGTGGTCTTTCAATGTATCCGGTGAGAATTGATGTTGCCAGAATCAATTTAAGTAGCATAAGACCCAAAGAATGCACCACTTTGGGATGTCAAGCAATGTGCACCTCAAGATGCAGCTTTTTTTGCATAAATCGAAAGAAAATTCCAGATTTCAGAGCTGGCATGAAATTTACTTGTATTGGGGCCAACATGCTCGACCGGACTGAGAGAAACGCCGCCGGGCCAGACATGACCAACCCCATTGAGCAGATAGTAGAGTATACTCGTTTTGCCCGGACAAGGTCCTATTTCTCGCAGGGTCATTTCCCAGTTTAGCTTCAAAGTCTTTACTGAAGTTTCGCACTGGTTGATTCTTGCCCACCGATTGAGTGTTTCTAATACAGGCGGATTGACTGCTTCTTCGCCATAGGGTGTCTTCATTCGCCCGCCTTGCGGCGGCGCGACATAATCCATATTGCCAGAGATAAAGATCAAAGGAATAGAGTACTCGAGCTCTTTTATTTCAGGCTCAACAAAGAGGTGACCAGCCACTGCCCCCACTGCAGTAATTCGCGGGTATAACTCTAGCGCCAATCGCATCGACATCGCTGCGCCATTTGAAAAACCCACTGCATACAACCGGTCGGGATCATAAGGAATTATCAGTTGCACTGCATCGAGCAGGTGATTCAGATATGCAGTATCATCAATATTTTCTTTTCCTGAATAAGCTCGCCCTGAGCCGTCATTCCAGACTCTGGCATTGGTTACCATATCTGGCTTGTCGGGAAAAGGTTTTTCGGCCTCAGGATACAATACAAAAAAAGAATGCTGGTCGGCAGTGAGATTCATCTGCGATGATTTGATCGCAGCATCAGCATTACCGGCCGAACCATGCAGGTATAATACGATAGGCATTTGCTGACCAGGAATATACCTCTCTGGTAAATACAGCTTAAAGTGCCTTGTTCTATCTTCAAACTCTACGCTTGCAGATATTGTACTGCCGCGGGCTTTTTCAAGACTGGTTTGCACCGCAGTTTCATCTATCTTGATACCTGAAGATACACAACCAGCCAACAGAAAAGCAAAGGGAATGTACGCGCACTTGATGCTCACTTTGCCAGTGCTTCCAGATATTTCTTTACAAAAAGATCAAACTGGTTCACGTCAAAATCACTGAAATTGACCGACACCATTTCTGCTTTACCGCCCCCTTTTCCATTCCAGGTCTTTTCAGAAAACACATCTTTGAGAGATTTATTGAGATCAAGTTGTTTACTCTCTTGATAAGAGCGGGTGGTCAAAACTGTGCATTGAAATTTTTCACCTTGTTGAGAACCGAAGAAGTAGATACAATCTGGTTCTCTGGCCTTGAAAATATCACCTATTTGCCGTAGATCATTCATATCTTTATCTGTAAAGAGAACCTGCAAAATCTGCAAATTGCCGCTATTATTCATAGAAGCCAGATAAGAATCTACTTCAGAGCTTTGTAAAACAGGTTCCTGTGATTTTTCTTTTTTCCTGGCCAGTTTTTTAATTTCCCTGTGCAACTCTTCGACCTGCTCTTTTAAATCCCGAAGCTTTTGCCAAAGATCGAGCTTTTTGTCGTGGTTCAAATTTTCAATTTGGGAAAACTTTTTGAGATCAGAAAGCCAATCTTGCGATTTTTTTAGAATCGTTTTTTCACCTGCAGCCTGAGCTTGTAGCTCTATTAGTGAACTTTCGGTTTCAGCAAGTGTGGCAGAGATAACTTCCAGTGCTGATTTACCTGCATGAGCTTCTATTCGGCGATTACCGGCACCCGGGCTGCCTTCTTTTGCAATGATAAATACGCCGATCTCTGATACGTCACTTACATGGGTCCCTCCGCAGAATTCAACAGAGTTTCCCATAGAGACAACTCTCACCACATCGCCATATTTCTCACCAAAAGTCATCACCGCTCCGGTTTTTTCAGCTTCCTGTTTTTGCATGACCTGGGTATTTACGCTTTGAGAATGAGAAGTAACTGAATTGACTGCTTTTTCAAGTTCCTGAATTTCTTGCTGACTGACCGCCGCAGGGTGGGTAAAATCAAAACGCAAATAATCAGGATGTACAAGTGAACCACTCTGCTTGATATGTGCTCCAAATTTTTCCCTCAACGCTGCATTCAGTAAATGAGTAGCACTGTGGTGAACAGCCAGCTGGGATCTTCTGAGTTTATCGACAACCAAGCGAGCGTTTACACCCACTTCAAGAAGGCCCTCCGCCTTACCTACCACATGCAGGAAAACATTTTCAAATTTCTGGGTGTCAATGATTTCAGCACTACCGCCGTCCCATATCACGAGACCCGCATCGCCCATTTGACCGCCTGATTCTGCATAAAATGGTGTTCTATCGAGAATAATGTAACTGTTTTCAACTGAATCTTCAGAAAGTCGAGAGGCTGGTTGATCGTTTTGTATAATTGAAATCACTTTCCCTTCATCTTCGAGTACCAGATAGCCGGTGAACTCTGTTGAGAGGGACTTATCTACCGGTAAATCCCGGGGACGACCTTTGAAGGCTGCTCTGCCGCGTTCTCGCTGTTTTTCCATTTCCTGGCGAAACCCCTGCCAGTCTATGCCGGCACCATTCTGTTCTGCCAGTTCCTGGGTCATTTCTGGAGGGAAGCCGTATGTATCGTACAAAATGAATACTTCTTTGCCCGGCAAAACCGAGGCTTTAAAATCCCCGCTTTTCAGGCGGGCAAAGACCTCTTCGAGTTTATTTGCCCCTGCATCAAGAGTCTGTAAAAACCGAATTTCTTCCTGTTTTACATACTGTTCAATGGTTGGCAGCGCCGTTTTCAATTCAGGGTAAAAGCTTCCATAAATCGATTCAACTTTCGGAACCAGTTGATGCATAAGTGCCCGATCTTGTCCCATTTTTCGCCCGAATAATAGTGCTCTTCGCAGAACCCGGCGCAGCACATAACCCCGACTTTCATTCGAAGGGAAAATACCGTCTGCCATTGCAAACACCAGAGTTCGTATATGATCTGTGATTACCCGAATCGGGGTTCTGTTTTCATCATTGTAGGGAGCGTTAAATACCTGACTGACCTGGTCACGCAGCCCCTTGAGTTCATCTGTATCATAAACTGAATCAACATTCTGCACCAGAGTTCCCAAACGCTCTAAACCTGCGCCGGTATCAATGCCAGTCGGGTTAAGGGGCAAGAACTCTCGTCCATTATAGTTAAACTGATTGAATACCAGATTCCAGAATTCCATAAATCTGTCACCAGCATCTCCCGGCTGTCGGTCTTCTGGCCCGAACTCTATACCTCGATCAAGATATAATTCACTGCATGGACCACAGGCTCCTTTATCTCCCGCTGGACCCCAGAAATTATCTGCTTTCCCGAGTCGAACAATTCGATTCGCCGGTACACCGATACGCTTGTGCCACAAGTCAAAAGCCTCATCATCATTTTCGAAAATACTGATCCAGATCTGGTCTTTTGAAAATGGTAAATAATTTGTTGTGTATTCCCAGGCAAATTCAATTGCTTCCTTTTTAAAATAATCGCCGAAACTGAAATTGCCGAGCATTTCAAAAAATGTTAAATGTCTTTTGGTTTTACCCACTTCTTCCAGATCTGTGGTACGAAGACATTTTTGAATACTTGCCAACCTCGACGAAGGAGGTGTTCTTACCCCAGAGAAGTAATCTTTAAAGGGCACCATGCCCGCGGTTGTAAACAGCAAGGTGGGATCTTCTGCCGGCAGCAGACTCGCCGATTTTATCTCGGTATGATTGTTTTGCTTGAAAAAATCTATAAACGTTGTTCGAATATCGGCAATTGTTTGCACTGAGCGGCTGGTCATCCGTCAATCTCTAAAACCTTTCTACTGTGAAAATAATGAATTCAAAAGGGCTTTTAATCTCGAGCAGGGCATAAAAAAACCCGGTGAAACCGGGCTTTATCTGAGCAGGTAAAAATGGTTATTTTTTGGTCGCTTTTTTATCAGAGCCCTTTTTTGATTCT
>JAGRNJ010000115.1 GCA_020440825.1 Leptospiraceae bacterium
GTGGGTTAAGTCATAATACGCAGTTGAGACAGAGAGTACCTCAATTACAAGATCGGGTGCTCCCTCAATGCCCCAATCTTTGATTTTCGATAAATTTTCTTTAGCCATGAATAGAGCATCTGGCTGATAAACCTCATTTTCTGAGAAGTAAACATCTATGGGAGAAGTAAATAGTTTTCCTGCTTTTTTCTTTCGAATATAGGTGCCTAGTGTAATCGAGAGATTCTGAATTATTTGTTGATGAAATGTTTTCGGGGCAGGTGACATAATAACCTCTGCGTCAATTAATTGGGCCAGGGTACCTTCAGGCAGACGAAAAAAATCCCGTGCGGTGGCGCGGGGTTTATTCAGAGTAGCAGACATGGCTCATTCTGTATAAAAACTGCAGGCACGTCAAGAAAAATCGAAATTCAAAATACGTAAAGAGTCATTCATTTATACATCAAATCTTTTCGATAACAAGCTGCTGATTGCACATTCGTTGAGGCTTCGTTTCTATTCTGATTTCTAAGGGCTTCTTTGCAATACGCTGTACGTTCTTCTTTTCTCAAATTTTCTTTTTTAGACGTTTGCTGTATTCGGGATTATAATTTTGCAAGTAATTGCAAAAACCCATAAAAAGCAAAACGACTGGAGCAGAGATTTTCATCAGGCATTTCAACCTGAATGTCCTAGCTTTTTGACAATGGCTACTCTTCGTCGTCATCTTCATGATCTTCATCATCATCTTCTTCGATTTGCCATGCTTCTGTAAGCCAGGCTACGAATTCTTCTTCATCTTCATTCAGCTCATCTTCATCATCGACCCCGATGATTTCATAAATATCATTCAACAGCCTGGCGAGCAGAGAAGTAGAAAGGTAATCGTAAAGTAAGTCAACCGATTCTTCGAGCAGTTCTTCATCGTCGAGATATTCTTCACAATTGCGCAGAATCTTTTTCGCAGACATGCGTATGCCCAGCTTCTTGAGAGTCTCTTGCATATAGACAGAGATTTCATCGTATTCTTCATCGCTGACTTCCCCGTCTGCGGCCGCTGCGGATAAAATTATCAGACCAATGCGAAATTCGAGAGGGTAGTCATCACCCATTTCATCGAGCATTTCTTCATAATCTTCGTCGCTCATATTGGCGAGTTCACTGTCATAGTCTTCAGTGATCGAAGAGTTGTCTCCCCAGGTATCTTCATCAATTTCAAAATTGTCGAGTTGTTTGATGATCCAGCTGTCATCAAAATTATATTTGGGGTTCATCATGTAATCATAGGGAATATAGCAGTAACCTTCATCCCCCCAGTCGCTGCCCCATGAATTGCGCACAATAAACAACCTGTCTGGGTCAGAATAACCGACACACAGCATTGCATGGCCACCATGGTCTTCCCGGGTAACTTCTTTACCCGTGGGCGGGGGTACCAGTCCCGGTTTCTTGTGTTTGTCAAATGAGCTGAAGAGATTTAAGCCAAAAATGATGGGATGTCCCTGGGCAAGGGCAGTTTTCCAGCTTTTGAGATCGAGCTCTACATACTGGTTTTCTTCGACCAGGAAATCTTCAGCCTCGGTATACGCATCTTCATCGGGTTCTTCATTGACATCATCTTCATCATAAGGCCAGGAATCTTCAGAACAGGCCCCGTATTCCTGAAGGCTCTCGATGGCAGATGAAATTACACAGCCCTCATCTTCATGCGTACAATCATCGATGTCTCTGGCATTATAATAGATGAACAGCCGGCTTACATCATAATCTTCGATGCCTTTATGGCGTTTGACCAGATACTCATAGGCACCGGCGACCGCATTGGCAGTGCAGGAGTTTAGGTCGCCCTGGTCTTCGACGGTGGTCATATATTTTCGAAGATCAACTTTGGGGGGCAGGTCAGTAGCGAGGGTAGATGTGAACCCTTTTTTGCCGGCCTTGGGTTTACCGGCTTTATAGCCACTGATTTTTCTTGTAGAACCGTCTGCACGCTTTATGATCATTTTGCCCCTCGTTGTTGAAAATCTAAAGGAACGTCTCTACCATGATTTTTACCGATTTTGTAAACCAATTTTAGCGGGAATGTCTAGCTCGCTGTAGATTCAAAAAATATGAATTTCTCAGGTTGATTTTTTTAAATGCAAAAATTACTCATTAATTCTGCTCAATGGGAATAAAGATTTTAATGCACTGCAGACTGTCATCGTCTTTGTTCAGGACAAACTGTTCAAAAAGGGAGCGGTGGCCGTCAATTCTGACTGAATAGCTGGCACACCAGTGGTAAATAAGATAGTGATAAGAATCTGTTAAATCTCTAAACCCCGAAACATGGTTTGCCTTCAGATAAAACCCTGCGGGAATTACCAGCGTGGTATTTTGATGCTGTTCTTGACCAAGAGCGATTGCTGTATCATAACGTATACGAGCTGCAGGGGTTATCGAAGGGTCATCATGACAAATACCAAAAAGCTCGAGATCGTGTAGTGATTTGGTAGAAGTCGATAGTCGTGCAGCGAGCTTGCGCCAGAGAGAATTGCGATCACCGGGAAGCCCCGACGATTCATAGCATCCCAAATGACGGATAAATATACAGTTTCGCTTTTGAAAATAAACCTTTTCAATTTTATTTACATGGGCACCAGAAACTGTGGGAATGCTGGAGTCTTTATAACGAGAGGGAGTCATCCCAAACGCTTTGGCAAAAGCCCGGGTAAAGCTTTCATGGGTAAAAAAGCCGCTGCCGAAAGCAATATCGGTAATTGGCTCTGATCCGGTTTTCAGGCGAAAGGCTGCACTTTCCAGGCGTAATCTGCGAATATAAGTCTTGGGAGATTCCCCTGAAAACTTTTTGAACAGTCGGTGAAAGTGAAAGGGAGAATAACCGGCGAGGGCAGAAATCTCTTCAAGAGAAAGCGGGTCATCAAGATGATTTTGAATATAGAGTAGTGCCCGCCAAAGGGCACTGTGCTCACGTTCGCCGTTGTTGTTACTCAAGTAAACCTGCCCGTTTTCTTAGCGACGTTTTATCTTCTTCTGATAAATCTGTCCATCGTTTATTCCGAATTGCGCCTTCCAAAGAATACAGATTGTAACAGACTGGCAGTTTTTCGGGTGTCATCGACTGAACTCTCAGATACGCCCGAACCGAGCCCTTTGTGCGCAGGTCTTCCGGTGTTTGAATTCCAACTGACCGGAGTCTATTGGCCAGAGTCTTACCGATATTGCACAAACTTTCCAGACTATTCATGGTTTACATGTACCTGTTGCACAATATCGACTGGAATACCGTTGGGATCGAGAATTCCAAAATGAATTTGCCCCCAGTCTTCTTGTTTGTAGTCAAACACAATTGGTATTTTTCGTGTTTTTATTTTCTCATATTCTGCTTTCGCATCGGCTACCTGGAAACTGAGTATGAGCCCTGTACCTGACCATTCTCTCTGATAAATCGGTGGCTGGGTCGGATGTTCCGGTTCGAGAAAGGCAATTTCTGCCCCGTTCGGGTGTTTCAGATGCACATACCAGGCGACATCGGCAACAATTTCAAAGCCGAAGAGGGATGCGTAGAAATCGACTGATTCTCTCAATTTTTTTGTGACGATCACATTAAAAGAAATTTCTATATTCATTGTAAACCTCGTTGTAGTTGATTACGGTCTCTTTTTCAGTTACCGTATCTGAATTATCTGTGAAATAGGGACCGATAACTTGACATTTCTTGCTATTTTACAGAAAAAATTTAATTTTTTTGGGCGGATGGCTATCTGTGTGCTAATATACCCCTATAGGTATATGAGCATGAACACAGAACTCGACAAAAAACTCTCGCACCGTTTGAATAGAATCATAGGACAGATTGAGGCTCTTAAAAAGAAAATTGAAGCCGAAGAAAATTCGGGTGAAGAGGTATTCGCAGCAGGAGACTGTATGCAGACAATATACCAGATAAAGGCTGCACGAAATGCCATGAAAAAATTTGCGGAAGCATATATTCAGACACATCTGGCTAAATGCTTTCAAGATGGTTTGCAGAGAGAAAACGTAGAAAATGGCCTTAAAGAAGCTGTAACCGCAGCAATGGACCTTTAAGAGCAAAAAAAGGAAAAAGAAGTGAAAAATAAAAACGGAGATAAAATTAAAATGACCTTTACTTTTATTGTCATCGCAGTGGTGGCTTTACTGACCCTGGTGTTCTGGAGCCAGAATAAAAATACCGCCTCTGCAACGGAGGTAAAAACAATGATCGACGCAAAGGCTCTGGTAGTAGATGTACGCACTCCCATGGAGTTTCAGATGGGACATTTTCCCGGTGCAGTCAATATTCCGGTAGATGCGGTTATGGCCCGCATACAGGAATTCGGCAAAGACAAGGCGAAACCAATCGTGGTCTACTGCGCATCGGGGGCCCGCAGTGGCGGGGCGCAGAGAATGCTATCCCAGGCAGGATATACAAACGTGGTAAATGGTGGCGGCTTGCGCCAGATGATGAGTCTGAGGTAACAATGAATTTTTTAATACAAAAAGAAAGCACACTCTCTTATGAAGAAGCAGTTGTCAAGTCTGTAGAAGCATTGAAAACCCAGGGGTTCGGAGTGCTTACCGAAATCAATGTGAAAGAAACTTTAAAGAAAAAGATAGATGTTGATTTCAAGAAATATATTATTCTCGGTGCTTGCAATCCGCCTTTGGCACACAAAGTTCTCTCGGCAAAACCAGAGATTGGTGTACTACTGCCGTGCAATGTTGTTGTCTATGAAGATGACCATGGCAAGACCCAGATATCCACTTTTAACCCTCAGTTAATGGCAGAGATGGTCAATGATTCGACGGTTCTCTCGGCTGCTAAAGAAGTTGAGGAAAAGCTGAGGGCCGTTCTTGACCTGATTCCTTAAAAAAGAATTACGAATTGGCTCAGGGGCTCTGCATAGGGGCATTCAATGCCTCTTGCAGATTAAAAAAAACCCGTAACTGGTTTTCAAGTTTGAGCATTCGAATTGTTTTCAAGATCGGGTCGGGGACTTCGATAAGTCGAAGTTCCTTTCCTTCTTTACGGATATTCAGTTGGGCGGCAATGATTCCGCCAATGCCAGCCGAATCAATAGAAGAGATCTTACCACATTTCATGATCAGCACATCCACAGGGTGAGCGGCTGCGCCGACAATCTGCTCGCGAATTGCTGCCGAAACATACAAATTAAATTCTGAAATCAACGGCGTCAAGATGACACAGTTTTTCCTGATATCCAGATCGAAAGGGCGATCCACATGTCAGGTTCTTAGAATCAAAGTAAACGAAAAGTAAAAAACCTTAAAACTGTGCTTCTCTGATCAATGTTCATATTGCCAATTTATCAAACTGGCAGATTACTACCGGTTTCTAAAAGTCTCCGAGCAGAACTACTTCCCGTTCGAGTCGAATACCGGTTTGTGAATACACTGTTTCTTCGATAAGGCATATGAGGCTATACACATCTTGGGAAGTGGCTTTGCCTCTGTTTACAATAAAATTACAATGTTCAGAAGAAATCTCGGCATCGCCGGCAACCGTACCTCGCAACCCGCATTGATCAATCAGTTGCCAGGCCTTTTTCTCACTAACACTGGAATGCGGATTTTTGAACACAGAACCGGCAGAGCGACGATTGCGCGGTTGAGAGTTCAGTCGCCTTTGTTTATAATCTTCAATACGCGAGCGTATTTGACTTTCATCGCCTCTTGAGAGGCGAACTGTAAGGCTGGTTATCAGGCTCTCAGTTTCTGTTTTGAAGCGACTGCTTCGGTAAGAAAAATCTGCTTCTTCTTTGGGAATGGTTATGACCTCACCATTCAGACAAAACTCTACACTTTCAGTAATATCACAAAGTTCCTGACCATAACAGCCAGCATTTTGAATTACAGCCCCGCCGATATAACCGGGAATTGTGGTAAGAAATTCCATACCGGTATATCCCAAAGCAGAAATGCGTTTGCCAGCGAGCGGGGCTCGAGCCGAGGCGGGTATGCTAACCCTGAGAAAATCTGCACTTTGCTCTAGAATTAAAAAATCTTCACCGGCATCATAATAGATGACAACCCCCGCATAGGGGTTATCAGAAACCAGAATGTTTGAACCCCCTCCCAGGTAGTAGTGAGGTATTCGATCTGTGAATATTGATTTTTGCAGCACGGCAGCCTGCTGGGCATTTTTAGGCCGGGCAAAGATTTCGGCAGTTCCGCCGATTCTAAAACTGGTATATTCTTTAATTGAGAAATTTCTTTCAAACGGTATGCCCGCTTCATTCAAAAAGTGGGCCAAGGCATCGAACTTCTCAATCGGGATTTCAGGCATCCACTATTTTTTGTGAGGCAATGTACTCTTCGATTTCAGATTTTTTCCGGGATGTATCCCACCCTTTCAGGTTTCCCATGATATCGGCAATTTTTTCAAGAACGCTTTGCGATGGAATACCTTCGTTGCCGAGGCCTATTCTGCGCAACAGGACATCCGAAAGATTTTCTGCCATTTCTTCCTGCACTGCATATACTACTTCGGCAGAGAGATGTTCAATATGAGGACCCAAGGTATCAAATCGTTTTGCATCTGCCCAGGCAATTTCTGCAACTTTGAGAAAATTAACGCCATAGCTGCCCAGCAGATGGTTCAAGGTAGACTCAGGGATTCTGCCTTCAAAATTAGCCTGCATATCACGAATAAAATCTGACAGGCGATCACCCACCAAACCACCCGTGACCGGGGTATTGGCTGTCTGGCTTTCAATTTTACGAAACTTAAAATTCTTTTCAATCAGGTCTACAGTATCCTGAGCTAAAGAACGGGAAGTCGTCCATTTACCACCAAAGACAGAAACCAGGCCATCGATCTGGTCTTCTTTACGATGCAAGACAATCTCATGTTTGCGTGAGGCTTTATAAGTATTTTTATCTTCTGAGCCCGCAACCAATGGTCGAATACCAGCATATGCATGGCGGATATCAGAATACTGGCAGCCAGTGGGATAGTATTCATTGGTGAGATCGAGCAGATCTTGAGCATCTTTACGGGTTACCCGCAGGTCATCGGGGTGTCCCTCAAACGGAGTATCAGTGGTACCAATAAGGGTATACTTAAGCCATGGTATTATAAAGAAGTGTTTTTTATCTCTCGTCTCATAGGTAATTGTAGTATTCTTGTGAACTCTCGGCAAGAGAATGTGAATGCCTTTTGAGCGGGTGATTTGCCGAACCGGCTTCTGGTTCAGCTTTGACAATACCAGATCTCCCCAAGGGCCGGTGGCATTGACTGTAACATAACTTTTGATATCGAAGGTATTGCCGGTTAAGAGATCTTTTGCCTGAACACCGCTGACTTTTTTCTGCCCGTCTTTTTCTGCATAAAGAAAGTTTTCGCAAGATACATAATTGGCGACGGCTGCGCCTTTATTTTCTGCAGATAAGACGTACTCCAGATTACTGCGGTGAGGGTGTTTATTGAGAACATCATAATACAGAAATGCACCACGCAGACCGTTCTGGTCCAGTTTTGGTTCAAGTGAGAGCGCTTCTTTGGCTGAAATCCACTTTTTATTTGGCAGATGTTTATCGGGA
>JAGRNJ010000116.1 GCA_020440825.1 Leptospiraceae bacterium
CCTAAGCCGTTTTTCTATCGGTGCATTGATACATTTTAATGCTTGACCCCCCTGCTTTCAATGCTAATATGACATTGGAGTGGCTTGGGGCCGCTTTTTTTTTTACCGGGTTTGCTGAAATTCCCCGAGGTTGTAAATTATGAATGAAATCAATCAACAGGTTGAATATCACTCTCAATGGGAGCAGGCTGTGATTACATCAGCAGAAGACTGTGTTTCGAACGCGATTCGCCTGTATGACACGCAGTTCTCATATACTTCTAAAGGGGCAAGAATCCAGATCTTCATTGATAAACTCGATGATGAATGGGGGTCACCCAATATAGAAGACTGTGAGCAGTTTTCCCGGTTATTGCACTTGAAGCTGGAATCTCTGGAAACTTTACAGGGAAGCCCTGAGTTCTATGTTCTCGAGGTGTCAAGTCCCGGGGCAGAACGGCCGGTTCGTTCCATGGAAGAGTTTTCACGATTTCAAAAACTTCCCATCAAGCTTCAGGTTTTGAATGAAGATGGTAAGAGAAAAGATATTGTGGTTCAAGTTTTGAAAATTGAAGAATCAAGCTTGAAGGTCAGTTTAGCAGATGTGAAATTCAACCGCAATCAGGGTTTACTAAAGAAGAAAGCCAAAGCAGAAGAATTTACACTGAACTACAGCGACATCATTGTCGCGAAGCTGCATTTAGATTTTTAAGAGTAGATGATAAAGAGGTAATTATGCCCAGAGGCGCAAACGCACAAAATACACCCAGAAAGAGTTTTTTTGATACAATCCATCAAATTACTTCAGATCGCGGCTTTGACCGTGATGAAGTGTTCCAAATCGTAGAAGCCGGATTACTCGCGGCCTATCGTAAAAAATATAAGACCCTGGACAATGCCCGTGTATTTTTTGACCGGGAAAAAGAAGATGTGGTGATTGTAGCCAATCGGGAAGTAGTTGATAACGTCGTATTGCCGGGCATGCAGATTCATATTGATGAAGCATTGAAAATGAATCCTGAGATTAAAATTGGGGATAAAATTGATGTTGAAGAACATCCCATGGAATACGGTCGAATTGCTGCCCAGACTGCGATGCAGGTGGTAACCCAGAAAATTAAAACCCTCGAACAGAATAAAATACGTGAAGAGTATTCTGATAAAATTGGCGAGCTGATGAATGGCTTTATCTTGCGCAAAAAAGGCGATCTCGTATTCGTTGATCTCGGTAAAGTTGAAGCGATTTTGCCTCCCAAACAGCAGATACCAAATGAGCGGTACCGGGTCGAAGAAAAAATCAAAGTGCTGCTGCAATCGATTGAATATGATACATACAATAAAGGCCTCAAGGTTGTTGTCTCAAGAGCAGACCGCCGCTTCGTACAGAAATTATTTGAAATGGAAGTTCCTGAGATTTATGACGGTAATATCCAGATTAAGGCCATAGGGCGGGCTCCCGGTTTGCGCAGTAAAGTTGTGGTGGCCAGCACCCGGGGTGATATTGATCCTGTCGGTGCTTGTGTTGGTATGCGCGGTGTTCGTATTCAGTCGATTGTACGGGAGCTGGGCAATGAACGGGTCGATATTGTAGAATTCAATGAAGATCCACGGGAATTCATCCGCAATGCGATGTCCCCGGGAGTACCGGTTGAGATCAAGATTGATCATGCGGCTAAAGAGGCTCTTGTAGTTGTTCCCGATAAAGATTTATCCATTGCAATTGGCCGGGACGGTTCGAATGTAAAACTTGCTTCTTATGTTACAGGGTTCAGAATTGACCTCAAAACTGAATCGCAGTTTTCAGAAGAGATGTCATCGCCAGAAGCACGTCGCAGACTTGACGAACTGTTTACCCGTCAACCTGTTGAAGAACAGGAAGAAGAAGGAACCGACCTTACCTCATTACCGGGTCTTACCCCAAGAATTATTCGTATCCTGAATGACCACGATATTAAGTATGTCGAAGACTTGGTAGAGATGGGCGAAGATGACCTCATAGCCCTCGAAGGAATGGGACGGGCAACGGCTAA
Organism: Leptospiraceae bacterium; assembly: GCA_020440825.1. Taxonomy (GTDB): domain Bacteria; phylum Spirochaetota; class Leptospiria; order Turneriellales; family Turneriellaceae; genus JAGRNJ01. Next base: position 2,010 of record JAGRNJ010000116.1, read on the forward strand.
GAGAATCATGGAAATTCTTGCCGAAAACGTCGAATTTGAAGAAGTTGAAGAAGATGAGGCAGAAGAAACGGAAGATACAAATGAAACGACGGGAGCAACTGATACATCAGAAGAAACTGTCTAAAGTATCTCACAATGCATGAATATGTCTGAGAATAAGAAAAAAATTAAAGCGAAAATAAAAATAAAAACTTCCCAGAAGACGGGTTCAATTGCTGAGGCAATTACTACCCAGCAGCAAAAAGGTACCGAACCCATTGCTGAATCTTCTGTCGATGAAGTGCGGGTAACCAGCGAACCCGAAAAAAAAGAAACCCGAGCAGAAACCAGTCAGGTCAACCGGGAGCAAAATACCCCGTCGTCTGCGACTCAGCGCACAGTGTCTGATCGGGGAACCCGCCCTGCAGCCGACACCCGGGCAAATGTTCCGCCACGCGGGCCTCGTACTGTATTTGTCGATCCCAGCGCACCGGTTAAACCAACAGCGGGTGCAGGGGGCACTGCGTCGCGAGGGGCAAAAAAAGGCGGCAAAAAGAAATCTCATCTGCGCGAAGATATTATAAAGCAGAAAGACAGCGAGCGAGTTTTCTTTGATCGAACCCGCAATACCAAGAAAAAGGGTCGCAATGACTCGGGACCTGTCTCTCCGTCGATACCTTCTAAAATCAAAATAACAGAGTTTGTTCAAGTGGGAGAGCTCGCAAGAAAATTGAACATCAAAACTCCTGACCTGATCGCCAAATTGATGCAAATGGGAGTCATGGCGACCATCACCCAGTCAATTGATGCCGAAACAGCGACTCTGGTTGCTTCTGAACTTGGGGCAGAAGTAGAAGTAGTCTCGCTGTATGACGAAACCGTAATCGCCGATGTCACAGATGAGGTAGTAGATTTAGAGTTCCGTCCGCCGGTGGTAACGATTATGGGGCACGTCGATCACGGTAAAACGAAACTGCTCGATGCATTGCGTTCTACAGATATCGTTGCAACCGAAGCCGGAGGGATTACCCAGCATATTGGTGCCTACCAGGTGCAGCATCCGAAAGGCAAAATTACTTTTCTTGATACTCCCGGCCATGAGGCCTTTACAGCAATGCGGGCACGCGGTGCCCAGATTACCGACATTGTGGTACTTGTTGTGGCAGCCGATGACGGGGTGATGCCCCAGACCGAAGAGGCCATCTCTCACGCAAAAGATGCGAAAGTGCCGATTATTGTTGCGATCAACAAAATTGATAAGCCCGATGCGAATATCGAAAAGGTAAAGCAGGCTCTTATGAAATATGAGCTGGTGCCTGAAGAATGGGGCGGATCTACCGTCTTTGTTGAGGTTTCTGCTTTACAGAAATTGAATCTTGATAAACTCGAAGATGCAATCTTAACCCAGGCCGAAATCATGGAGCTCAAAGCCAATCCCAATCGTAGCGGCATTGGTACTGTTATTGAGGCCAAACTCGACCAGGGTCGCGGGCCTGTGGCAACGATCCTTATTTCAAATGGAACATTAAAAGTAGGCGATGCATTTCTCGTTGGCCTCGAATCTGGTAAAGTTCGGGCAATGATCAACGATCGCGCGCAGAGCATGAAAGAAGCAGGTCCTGCAACACCGGTAGAAATATTAGGTTTGTCCGGGGTACCCAATGCCGGAGATCCTTTCCATGTGATGGATTCAGAACGTGAAGCCAAGGGCATCATGGAAAAACGTCAGGAACTTGCCCGACAGCAGCAGGCGCAAAAAATCAAGAAAGTGCGACTTGAAAATCTCAATGAAGTTATTGAAGAAGGCAAAGTACAGGAACTCAAGGTCATTATCAAAGCAGACGTTCGTGGTTCTGTAGAAGCTTTGCAGACATCTCTCGAAAAACTTTCTTCAGGAGAAATTCGTGTGCAGGTCATTTTTGGCGGTACAGGTGAGATTTCTGATTCTGATATCAATCTTGCATCCGCAGCAAATGCGATGATTATTGCATTCAATACCCGCGCCAACAATAAAGTAAGAGAACTTGCCAGCCGTGAAGGAATTGAAATCAAGTCTTACAATATCATTTATCAGGCAATTGATGAAATTAAATCGGCTATTGCAGGCATGTTAAGCCCCGATGTTTCAGAAAGTCTGACCGGTGAGATTGAAATTCGACAGATCTTCAAAATTTCCCAGATTGGTACAGTCGGTGGTGCAATGGTTACCTCTGGCTTTGTCAAACGCGCAAACCAGATACGGTTAGTACGTGATGGTTCTATAATCTTCAGAGGCAAGTTAAAAAGTCTGAAACGTTTTCAAGATGATGTTGCCGAAGTGAAAGAAGGATATGAATGCGGAGTGCTGCTTGACGGCTACAATGATATCAAGCCTGGCGATATAATTGAATCGTTTGAAATTACAGAAACTGCACGCTCATACGAAGACCTTGTAAAAAAGAACGAAGCCAAACCAGCGCCAAAAGTAAATGAATGATATTCAAAAACTGAGGCAGGAAAAAAATATAGTCCGGCTGATTTCTGAGATTTTTATCAAAGAGTTTGCCCCTGAATATGATGTGTTTGTTACTTTCGTAGACTGCAAACTCAGTAACGACGGCTCTGAAGCCCGGCTCGGTGTCAGTCTTTACGGCGATGAAGAGCAGGGTAAAAAAGCATGGGAGAGATTAACCCGGGCCTCGGGTTATTTTGCCGGTCGAATTGCCCGAAAGTTACGCCTGCGGGCCACCCCTCGCTTTTTATTTCATAGAGTAGAAATTACCGATTACTCTGCTGCCGATTGAAGATAATTCTTCAACAGCAGTGCAGCTGCTGTTGAGTCAAGATTATCCTTTTTTTTCTTGCGGCTTTTTGCCGATTTTGCTGAGCCTGTGGTCTTAAAAATATGTTCTTTGGCCAGTTCACTGGTAAACGATTCGTCCCACAGAATAAGTTTGCAATCGGGAAACTTTTCCAGCAGTTTTTCTTTGAATTTTTCGAGCTGTACCAGGAACCGATTGACTTCTGTTTTTCCATCACTTCTTTCATGAAAAGGGTATCCCAGCAGAATTTCGGGATTCTGATACTCTCTAATTTTTGAGGTTAAGACATGCCACAGTTCAGGAAGTCTGTTTTCTACCTGTGGAAGTCGGGTAATGACAATCTTTGAAGAATCGCAGACTGCCAAACCGATGCGTTTGAGACCAAAGTCAATGGAAAGTATGCGTTTGTCGTTCATTACCTGCCGGTCGGGGTTTCTCTTTCTTCTTTCTCATTGAGCAGATCGATGGCACGCTGGCTGAAATCGAGACCGCTCTCTCCGAATAAAACAGAGGTCTGGCGAGAAAGAATGAGCTCAAGATTTTCTTCTTCTGCTATGATTTCCAGAACGGTGAGCAGTTCGTCGAAGAGTACCCCTGTGTTGTCATTTTCCCATTTTTTTAGATCTTCCCGAGCCTGCAGAACTGCCTTTTCTGTTTCATCAATTCTTTCTTTGGCAGCGAGGTACTCCCGTTCATACTCACTGTACCCAAGTAAATGTTCTTTTTGGCGCAGTTCTTTTCTAAGTTTGTGCAGATTGTCTTCTGCACTTTTACGGGCGGCAATCATGCGGGAGCGCTGGTTGAGATATTCTTTATAGAAGGTATCTCTCGCAATAGAATTCTGTAAAACAAACTCTAGATCAATGTAGCCCACACGTTTATTTTCAGCAGAAATAAACTCTGTTAACGGTGCCAGCAGACAAAAAACAAACGTTAGTCTGAAGAGTTGTGACTTCATTAAAATCGTCGACTGACCATAGCACCCATTTCACTGCCTCTGACAGGCCCCAAAGTCAGCTCCAGGTTTTCAGGCATTTGCACAAAGAATAAAACCATACTGGTTATAAAACCTGCCCCTGCACCGTAACCGGTATAATTAATGATGTCATCCGAATTTTGTGAGCTGGAATAGGGAATTAAGCCGGCGGCTGCTCCTGCTAATGCCCCGCCCAAAGCCCCATACCAGGCATAATTCATCACTACCGGGCCAATGGTAAACTGATTACGTTCAGAGTATTCAACCCAGGAGACAATTGAGCCGGCCAATGCCCCGGTAACAGTCAATGCACCGGTATAGAGCAATATACTCTCATTGCTTTTCGTTGTGTTATTTGAATCATAGGCGGTAAGACCAACGAGACTGCCAATGGCCGCTCCTGAGAATGCCCCCATAAAAATATTGATCATAAAATGCTCAGGATAGCTGAAATTAATATCTCCCCGGGTGTACTGGTCAACCAGATCTGGATTGGCGAGACGATAGTCTTCTGGATCAATTTCATTTACCGGTTCTGATTCTTCTGTTGTAACCTCAGGTATAACCCGTTCTGTTGAAGCCGGGTTTGCCTCATTTTCGGGAGTTACAATTTCTGTATTGTCTTCAGACAGTTCTATTTCTTCTCCCATTTGGCTTGCAGCAGGCAGAGTCTCTGGTTCAACCCTCTCGGTCGCTTCGGCAGACTCGAGTTCTTCAGAAAGATTTTGTGACAAAAGTACAGTATTCAAAAAAATCAGAAAAGTAAAAACTGCAGAAAATTTTAGAAAAATTGATTTCATCGGTTAGCCTCTAAAGCGGATATTTTGTGAAAAGAAAAATATTACCGGCACTTTTGCCGGTTTATCAGTGAGCAGGTCTTGAAAGTGATTTTCGCTGATCGGTACCACACCGCATTTTGCTTCAGAGAAAATCTGTTCGGGTTCATAAAGCAGAAAAACTGCTTTGGTAGTATTGACCGGGCATTGCGGATGCCTTCTGGACACAAAGATAAAATCGGCAGTCTGGTTGGTCATTTTAACATCGAAGCTGCCCGGAATCAGAATTTTTTTACCGCGCACATTTGCGATAAACCAGCCGTCGTTTTCGACTACTTTTTCCTGTGCATTCTTGTTCATGCGCAGTCTGTTCTCATACCATTCCATTGTTACATCAGG
>JAGRNJ010000117.1:0-3760 GCA_020440825.1 Leptospiraceae bacterium
GATAAAGGTCTGGATGTTCTTGATGAATACCTGAAAAAAGAAGAGCCTGAGATTGTGGCAATTGGTGAACGCCTTGATTCGATTATTCTAAAACCCGAAGAGGCAAATGCACTGAATGATTATTTTACTAAATATTCTGTTTTATCTTCTAAGTATCTAGATCACATTGACCAGAATCTGAACCCCGAACAACGTGATCGTTTTGTTGAACTGTTTGTTGTTGGCACCGCGCAGCGCATGGTAGAACAATTGACCACCCCGGCCAGTTCTGTCGATTTTTTCAAAAAGGTAATTCGTTAACATGAAGAAGAAATCTGTATACTATTGTTTGACTGTTTTGATATTTGCTTTCAGTGTACTCTTGACCCAGTGCGGTCTGCCGGCAAATGATGAACTGGTGGTGGCCGCAAGAGAAGGCAGAATGCATAAAGTACAAGAACTGCTGGCTGCCGGGGCAAATGTTAACCATCGTCTCGAACAGGTACCTGCCGGCCATACCGCACAGGATCAACCCATTATTGCCGCGGCAACCTCTGGCCAAACTGAAATTGTTAAACTTCTGCTCGAGAAAGGGGCTAATGTAAATGCGCAAAATACAGAAGATTATGAAAACGCATTGCACAGAGCCATTAAAAATAATCATGATGAAACCATTGATGTTTTGCTTAAGGCAGGTATTGACCCGAATCTTGAAACAATCAACGGCATTGACCCCTTGCTGCTGGCAGTTGAGCAGGACAATTTTCCACTGATTCAAAAGCTGGTTAAATACGGAGCTTACCCCGACACGACCAGAATTTCTACCGATATAAATGCAGCTCACTTTCAGATGGGTGTCATAAAATATGCTCGCAGCCTGAATCGTTCATACTCTGGCTATTTACAACAAACACAGAATTACTGCCTGCAAAAAGTTAAAACAGATCTCACATGTAAGCGATTCTGAAAAGTCTGAACTGATTTATTTCTTAAATTTGCATCCCGAGTTATGGTGTTCCAGGGTTGAAAAGTCTTCTGAAAATTTGATCAATGGCGTGCCATGAAAAATCAGATTTGTACCTTCTAAACGGTGCGCAATTTGTTCTTTTATACTTGAACCATCTGCTGAAACCAGTTCAGTCACAAAATCATAGTTCGACCGCATACGAATACGCAATGCTGTCGTTGGCGGGTCGGTTAGTTCTTTACAGAAAACAGCAGAATACTCGCCCGACACATCGCGATGCGGTTTTTGATTACAGGACCAGGACAGTACTATCGTCAAAAAAATTATTGTTGAAAGCAGTAGTTTCATAATCGTCTCCTTTTTTACCCCTCTTAAAAAGTATAACGAACCGGGTTTTTGAAACTCGGGAAAAACCCCGTGCATTTGTTTTCACATTCCGTGACAGAGCTTGCATTTTGTGAAGAAGGGTCTGGCCTGCATACTGCCAGACATCGCTCTAATTGAAGACAATCATCTCTGGCACTCATTTGGCGTGCAAAAGGAGCCAGACATGAATGTACATTTGCAGGCGGATGAATTCTATCATCAACGACCATTTTAGGCAAAGACCACAGCCATTGTTTTTTTTCATGTACCTGCCAGTATGCCGCTTTTGAGCAGTGTTTCACACCCTGCACATCAAACAAATAACTGCTTTTGCATTTTTCTACCTTCTCTAAACACTGGGGCAGGCAGAAAACCTGCGAATGTTCGCCACATTTTTGCGCACAATTGGTCGTTGTGTCCCCAATGCATGCCTGGTGGATGTCCCACTTCTCTGCATTTTGCGGCGTCCAGGGTTCGATCGCAGCCTTCGAGCGGGCGCTCAGGCGTTGAAACCTCTGTGCACGGCAATTTTCAATGAATCCATTGGCCTTTTGTCCCACAAGTTTGTTTCGTTGAGCATCTTTCTTACAGAAATACTCAACCTCTGCTTTTAATTTGTATTCGAATGTATTTTCTTGCGAGGTCGCATAGGTATTGCCAAAGTCACTCATTTTTGTGAGCTGATAAACACTGACCCAGATATCATCATCATCAGTTGTGCCATCAAAGTGTACCTTGTACTGTCCGCTTTGTTCTTCAATGACCGTCGCTTTTTTCCAGGAATCCCCTTCCTTTGCCATTACCTTCTCGCCAATCGAAAAAACGTCCCCACGCGCGGCAAAAGCGGGATTTTCGATCGTCTGTATAAGAATTATCGATAGTAGGGAAAAAAATAAGAAAATCCATCCGCCTGCTTTAATTTTCATAATTCCTCACATTTCATTTCTTGATAATTTTGATTCTGTATAATTTAATTGTGTTCATTACTATCAGGAATAGAGCATGATTCCCGCAAACGACATAACCAAAACCAGGAGTATGCCTACACCCATCAATATCAGCATCATTTTTTTATTCACTGCCTGGCCGGTTGAAGCAATTGTACTGGCCTCTAAATCGACTTGTCTGGCAGCTACCGAAGTTTCTTTTCGGAGTCCTCTTAGCATTGTGTTTGCAAGTCGGTCAGGTGCAGCACTATAACACCCGCAAGCTTTACATTCAGTTGTCATCTTTGAGTAGAAATTTACCGGCGAGCCACAGTTCGGGCATTGAGCAGAGTGACCGGCTTTACCCGAATCATGTGCCACAGGCAAAGCAGCCAGGGCACTTCGATATTTTGAGGCAGAGACTTTCGAATAGATGAATGCCGGCATGAAAAAAACGACTGCCGCAGGCAGTATAAACATCGCCGGATGCACGGCACCATCGGCAGAGGCCATATAGCCTAGTCCGCTTACCATTAGCCACAGGCTGCCAAGTACCCCAAATACCACTTTTTTCTTTCCTTCATAACCAAAAGCAAAACTGCCTAATTTACGAAGTTCACTGCTCTGATTTTGAAAAGCAGATGTTCTGCTATGTTGTTGACTTGCGTGGGCCATATTCTGACGCATCTCTTCAGGTACTTTTTGTATATTCTGACAATACTGGCAGGTTACCGTTTCACGATCTGCAATCGGTATACGGGAACCGCAAGAGTCGCACAAAATACTGATAGAGCTTTCCATATCTGCAGTTTAGCTTACATTGCTAATTTGTCAATACGATGAATCGCGTATACTATAGAAATTTTGGGAAAAAAATGACGCTGAATTAGATCAATGAAATTGTTTATTTAAAGAAAAGCTCCAAATCAAAAGATTGATCTTGCCAAAGCTTTAACTTTGTGCCATTCAACATGTTTAAAACTGTATATTTGCCATCAACCGGCTCAAGGTATTCTTCTACATTTTTCGCTTCAAGATTGATCAACAGATAGCGAGGAATATTGGCAGCGGCATAAATATTTGATTTTGCTCTATCTAAACCAAGGGTTGTGAAAGATATTTCTATAACTAGTTCAGCAGTAGAAGGATGTTCATTCAGAAAATTCTGTGGTTCTCCTTTAATGAGAGCAAGGTCAGGCTCGGGTTCAGAATTATTTATTGTAAGTGGTTGTTCACTTTGTACGAAGTAAGATTGCCCAATAATGCCATTCAGCCAATCTACAAGCATCTGAACAAGTCGTGCATGTTTCGGCGATTTACTCATTTTTTCAATAACCACTCCCTCAATCAATTCTGTTCGTGTTCCGATCAGTCCCTTTTCACCCAGCAAACGATAAGCCGCAATACTTAATGGCGCCGCATTTTCTCTTACCTGGGGTTCTTCGAGTATTGACAACATGGCTATGGTAGCAATATACTACTCGTGAAAAGCCGTCAATGAGGAAATAACAATGAAACCTGG
>JAGRNJ010000117.1:3858-6749 GCA_020440825.1 Leptospiraceae bacterium
TAACCAAAGTACCCGCATTCGGTTTGCTCAGCACAAAAAGACGGGCAGAGATTAATTCTGCTCTCATTTTCATTTGGCGTAGTCCAGTGCCTTTACTGTTTTTCTGTTCAAAACGAGGTACGAAACCATTGCCGTTATCACTGACAATCAGTACATAATGGAATTTTCTTTTCTTCCAGATAATTTTTAGCCTTTCTGCTTCGCTGTACCGCAAACTGTTCGAAATAGCCTCGAGAAAAATTCTGTATACTTCAGATAAAGTTTTGGTATTTAATTCCTGTGAATCAGTGTCAATTTGCTGTATCAGTTTTAACCTTTCCCCTGATTCCAGTTTATCGAGATACTTTTCAATTTTCTCTGCCAGATTCATCTTCTGGCTTTCTCCTTTCAGAACAAAAATCACTTCCCGAAGATTTTCAAGTAACAAAACCAGGCGCTCCTGTAAAATTGGCAGTAATTTGCGGCGTCCATTTTCTGTGTGCGTATTTTGTATTAGAGCGGCAATTTCTGCTCCCAAGACATCATGTAAATCCTGGGCGATACGAACTCTCTCGCCAAGTCTGCTTAACTCTAATGTTTCTGCAAGGTTCTTATAGTACATTGAAGCCTGTATCTGCATGAAAATTACCAGAACAGGATATCCCATCGAAAAATAATTGAACATCGGTACTTCTGCAGCAAGGTTTAGGCGAACCAGAAAATCCCAACAATTGAGCAAGGCCAGTATTGCACAGGTAAAACCGGCTATCGCTGCTGTTTTCTTAAATTGAGGTAATCTAGCCGAATGTCGAAAAGCGAAACCTGCAATTGAAAACAAGTATATTATCACAACGGGGTGAATCAGTACAGAAAGCCTGTACAAACCATAAAAAGAATCGGGCAAGAAATGCAGTGGTGCTATAATTAATCCCATAATGCCAAAATAATTGTGAGCTTTATTTTTGCGTCCTGTTAGGAAACGGCTCATGAAGAGAAATAAAAATGCAGTGGTGGTCAATCCGCTCCAAAAACTCAATTTTCGAAAAAACAAATAGGGTAAGGGCAGAGATATCGGTACATAATACAATGCAAAAAATATATAAGTAAAAGCAGAAAAAGAAAAGAACAGGTACTCGCGTGGTAAAAATCTAAAGAAAAAAGCAAATATAATTGCCGACCCGGTAAAGATAGTCGTAAAGAAAATTCCAATTGGTAAAAATAATCTCAGAAAGTACGGTAATCGGGATATTGAAGTCACCCGATCTTCTGTAAGAATCTTCACAGGTCCCTTATAAATACCGGCAAAATCATCATAAACCTGAATTTCAATTCGAATCGTATTCTTACCCGAACTGATAATTTCAGCTGGAAAAGAATACTGGCGGGGAATCATCCAGATTGAAGTCTGCTGCTCTGCAGCCTGGGTATTGCCAATTCCCCCGATAAGCCGATCATTAATGAAAACACGGTCAACACTCGCGAGAGCAGAAATAAAGAAGACAAGGTTCGGCCGGTCTGTCAAGATTTCTGCTTGAAAATCATGCTCGATAACCAGGTTACCGTAAAAAGCCGGATGCGTACGGTGAATATTTGACGGAACCTCAATAAATTTCGGAAAACCGTCAAGCTCAGAAGCACATTCTGGTTCATTTTGAAAACATGTGATTTCTACAACTTTCCACTTACCTGTTAGATCGAGTGCAAAACCATCTTCTTCCAGTGTCTCGGTATACATACCCGTCTGCGCAGAAAGAATCAGGTACAGAAAGATCGCAGACTTCAAAGAAACAAAATATTTCATATCAACAAATTTTTAACCGAGGGGATCTAATAGTCCCATTTTTATACCTTTTTGGATTGCCTGAATTCTGGTATTTACATTCATTTTCTCGTAGATATGTTCAATATGTTTTCTAACAGTATTAGGTGAGATTTCCAGTTCTTTGCCAATACCGGCAACGGTTTCTCCCTGGGCAATCAGTTCAAGAATCTGCGATTCCCGATCTGTCAGGCTGCGAATATCTGAGTCGTGTTGTGTCTTTAGCTCTGCTTTCGAGTCAGATTTTTCTACAGTTTTGCCTTGATTGAAATTCTGCCATTCTCCTAGAATTCTCAGTGCAACCTTCGGGGTTATAGGAGCTCCGCCGAGCATTACAGATTTTAGTTCATTGATCAATAATACTGGCTCGATCTCTTTCAGCAGATAGCCGTTTGCACCGCTGCCAATAGCAGATACGATCAACTGTGTATCTTCCATTGATGTTAAAACCAGAATGCGTGTTTTACTGTCGACCTCTCGAATACTGGGAATTATCGTTAGACCGCTTTCGCCGGGAAGACCCATATCAACAAGCCACAGATCTGCATGTGGTTTATTTTTTCCATGAAGTGAACTTACCACCTCTTCTGCACTTAGAAAGAATAAATGCGGTTCAAAAATGTCAGATTCAATTAAAATGTCTCTAAGATACACGACACTATCGGGATTATCTTCAACAATATTCACTTTATATTTTTTATTGTGCTTAGAGTCATCCCTCACGTTAGTTACAGTCAATTTAAAATTGATCTTTTGACAAGCGGATTTTCCTGATTGCTATTGTCGAATACGCTATATAGCGTATTGACATTATAATAATTTAACGTTATTATTCAGACGTGAATATTATCAGGCAGAAAATTATTTTCAAAAAGAATCCAGAAAGTGCAATTCGAACATTCGTTCTGCTATTATTTTCCGGCATTTTTTTCACAGCCTGCCAGCAAAACGGAATCGCTGAAAATATTGAGGCAGAAGGTAATCCGCGTTTGACACTTACCTTTGCCCTTGCCGATACTGGTGCCGGTACTGCACACGTGGGGGCAAACGTATCCGCATCCATTTTGTCAACATCGTCTACTTCGATACAAGG
>JAGRNJ010000118.1 GCA_020440825.1 Leptospiraceae bacterium
TTTAATGATATTCTTTTTCAAAGCAAATTGTCCGGATGAGAGCAAATCCGTCCGGACGTCATTTTTGGCGTCCGCCTTAAGGGTTGGGCGCAATCCATCTGAATGGAAAGGGAATATACTTTACAAATAATATCATATATAGCAGGGTGCACTATGAAGCCCTTGAGACATCAAAAACGATCGAGCTGGCGATTAGCTGGTCATGATTATTCATCCTCCGGATTTTATTTTATAACAGTTGGTACCCGAAAAATGGCCCATTATTTTGGGCACATTGATCATCACGGAATGAATTTCAATAAACTCGGGATAATCGCTTACGATAGGTTTCAGAAAATTCCATATTACTTTGAACGGGTGAAAATTCATTCATTTGTAATCATGCCGAATCATATTCATGGGCTTATAGAGATTATTGAAAGGCAACCCGGTAAAATTGATCAACGAAAACATGAAATGGGAGTGATCATTGCGAATTACAAGGCATCGGTAACTCGCTGGGCAAACAAAAGCGGTTATGAATATTTTCGCTGGAAGCACAGATACTATGATTCAATATTGAGAAAATATGACGCTTATGAGAGAGTTACATACTACATAAAAAACAACATCGCAGCCTGGCAAAGAAAGTACATGCCCCTAGTTGCTTGAAAAACTATTGACATTTCATGAACACTGAGTATCTTAAAATAGAGTGGCGATGTGAGAGTACTGCGAGTAAAGGATATTGATGATAAGTTGTATGAATCACTTAAGAATTCTGCGAAAAGTCAAAATCGTAGTGTAAGCGAGGAGGCAATTTATATCATTGAGAAATACTTTCAGAACTCTACTCAATTCTCAATGAATCAAACCAAAGAGTTTCTTTCACTTTCTGGTACTTGGGTAGATGACCGAAAGCCCAATGAAATTATTTCTTCAATTAAGCATAAATCTAAAGGATAGATAGGGTTTTAAATATTAATGATCACAAAAGATGCAATTTTGGAAAATATTCGGTCAAACAAGTCTGAGTTAAAAACACTCGGAGTTCATAAGCTAGGCTTATTCGGCTCATATGCAAATTCTACGCAATCAGAGTTTAGTGATATTGATTTCCTCATAGAATTTGAACCGGGAATGAAGAATTATTCTAATTTCTTTTCGGTACATGAATTTCTGGCCTCACTTTTTAACAAAAAAATTGATCTTGTAACAGAAAAAGCAATTGATGATTCTATGTTCTCAGAAATAAGAAAGTATATCATATATGAAAAATTATGAAATTTTTCTAAACCATATTCTTCAAGAAACTCTTTTTTTGCTTGAAGAAAAAGAAAAATTAGTATATGATCAATATCTAAAAGATGTTAAGACCCAACATGCAATTGAAAGAAGCTTTGAAATCATTGGTGAAGCCGTTAAAAATATTCCTGAAGATTTTCGAAGTAAGCACCCGGAAGTTGAATGGAAGAAGATTGCTGGAATGAGGGATATATTGATACACGGCTATTTTAAGGTCGATCAAGAGCTGGTTTGGAATGTTCTACAGAACGAAATTGAGCCATTGAAGAACCGTATGGAAGGTATTTTAAATAAAAATGAATAGTAACAAGCCAATCCGACACATCTGCGGGCTATCTGGCGGCAAAGACAGCGCTGCCTTAGCAATCTATATGCGGGACAAGGTTCCTGACATGGAGTATTTCTTTTGCGATACAGGTAAAGAATTGCAAGAGACTTACGACTTTTTAGATCGCATGGAAGCCCGACTTGGGGTAAAGGTCACCCGACTGTCGGCCCAGAAAGGTTTCGATCATTTTCTCGAAATGTATAACGGCTTTTTGCCCTCACCGCAGGCGAGGTGGTGCACAATCATGATGAAAATCAAACCCCTCGAAGAATACGTGGGGGATGATGAAGCCATCAGTTATGTGGGCATACGGGCCGATGAAGATCGCCTTGGTTACGTTTCAACCAAACCTAATATTAAAGCTGTGTTCCCTTTTCGCGAAGATGGCATTGTCAAAGAAGATGTGATGCGCATTCTCGATGAGAGCGGTATTGGCATGCCCGAGTACTACAAATGGCGCTCCCGTTCGGGCTGTTTCTTTTGCTTTTACCAGCGAAAGTTCGAATGGGTCAAGTTGCATGAAAACCATCCTGACCTTTTTGCCGAGGCCATGAAGTATGAAACCGAACACTCCGATGGTCGCAAATTTACCTGGAACCAGGGAGAAAGTCTGACAGAGATTCTTGCCCGCAAAGAACAAATAATTAAAGAACACGAAGAACGGGCAGCACGGGAGCGCGCAAACCGGCCTAACAAAACCCTAGTCGAAATCATGGAAGGTGTGCTCGATGACGAAGATGACACCGCGCCCTGTGCCATTTGTCATTTATAAAAATCAGTATCGTATCTTTGTATAAAATTTGCTTACGACTCAAATGTCCTTAATTGCTTTTTCTGTAAAAACTGATTGACATACGATACGGAATACGATAATGTATCGTATGAAGGTAACGGCACTACTTGATGATAAACTGATTCGCGAGGTTCAATCGTTTTCAAAAGGTAAGACGATTACAGAATCTTTGCAGATTGCATTGAGTGAGTGGCTCAAGCAAAAGAAGATTGAAAAAACGATTCTTGAAATAGAACGGGAACCTCTTGAGTTCCAGCCTGGTTTTACGGCAGAAAAAGCGAGAGAGCTTAGCCGAACGTAACATGGTGATTATTGACACAACCATCTGGATTGAGTTTTTTAGAAAAAAAGCTGAATACGTCGAAAAGGTCAAAACCCTACTGAATCATCGGCTGGCTCTGGGAATTTCTGTTATTGGGGCAGAAATTTTACAGGGAGCCAAAAACCAGAGGGAAGTCGAGCAGATTCAGGGAATTTTTGAAAATCTACCAGAGCTCGACCATCCCATAGACTGGCTCGATGCGGGCCTCTTTTCGAACCAACATAATCTTATCAATTCTGGCATTGGGATTATTGATGCGTTTATCATAAAGTCAGCATTGGTAAATGATTCAAAAATCTGGACCTTAGATAAAAAAATAATCCAATTTACCCCCCAAGAAAATCTGTACCAATTCGAGATACCAAATTGATATACCTCGATCACCTCTCAACCACCCCCGTCGACCCCCGGGTTGTGAATCAAATACTGCGGGTCATGACCAAAGATTTTGGCAATGCTTCGAGTGAGCATTCTCTGGGCCGCAAGGCAGCCGAAGAAATTAGCCAGGCTAAGAAACATGTGGCAGATCTTGTGGGTTGTTTTCCCCGGGAGCTTGTTTTCACCTCGGGGGCTACCGAAGCGATCAATCTCATTCTCAAAGGTTTTGTTAATGCAACATTGGAACTGCGCTCGAAAAGAAATGCAAGAGCAACCGAAAATGCCGGCAACCCTCAAACTCAAAATGGCGATTTGGGTAAAACGATTGGGTTATCTGGTAATAAACCGCTACGAATTCTTTCGTTACCAGTTGAGCATAAAGCCGTACTCGATGTGCTTGAGCACCTTCAACAAATGGGTAAAATAACAGTCGAGTATTTACCCGTAGATGACACAGGGCGGATGGATTTATCTGCTCTGGAATCTAATTTCAAAAAAAGCCATCCACCAGAATTATTGGTTTCTATGGCGGCCAATAACGAGATCGGCAATGTCTATCCGTTAGAGAAAATTGGTGAGTTGTGCAGGCAATACAATGTGCCGTGGTTTTGTGACCTTTCTCAATATGCCGGTAAGCTGGCTATGGATTTCCATAGCCTGGGTATTTCGGCAGCCTGTCTTTCTGCCCACAAATTCTATGGCCCGCAGGGTGTGGGTGTAGCGATCCTGCGGGATGACTTTCCGGTACAGCCGATGCTGCACGGTGGCGGCCAGCAAAAGGCAAAGCGCCCCGGTACGTTGAACTTACCCGGCATTGTGGGCTTGGGTGAAGCTGCCCGTTTGGCAAAACTTGAAATGGAAGAGCGCGAAGTTCATACCCGCAAATTGCGGGAATTGTTTATCGCTGAATTAGAAAAGGCTTTAGCGCAGAAATCCATCCGCCTACAAATCAACGGTGATCAGGCGAACAATCTGCCCGGGGTTGCTCACCTCTCTCTGCCCGGTCTCTGGAATGCGCAGATTCTACAAGCTGTCGATCATGAGTTAGCGATCTCAACCGGCTCGGCCTGCCAGTCGGGAATTGAGCAACCCTCGCATGTTTTACGGGCAATGGGCCTGAGTGAAGAAAATATGAGAGGCGCGTTGCGAATTTCGTTTGGTAAAGATAATACTATTCAGGAAACAAGGTTCGCAGTTTCAACTCTTATGAAAGCATTGTTGTAGATCTGTGATAGTTTACAAAACAATTGACTGCCGTAGTGATCCTGTTCACAGGTAAGCGTTCTGATCCGAGTTCTATTTGAAATCTTAAAATATGACAACCTTAAACATATGGTCCTTGTATTAAAAAATCCGGACTGCTGACGTTCGATAATAATCAGAATGATCATGGAAATTCACCGCATAATAGAATGCCACAGCTATCGTAAATATAACTATGCTACAGAAACCCATAGCGTTGTGGAATTCCACAACGGGGGAAATTAAGAAAATAGCTATGGAAATCCGTAGCTATTATGGAATTTCATAACAACAATCTTAGATTGATTTCCATTTACCGCTAAAGATCTTCACCAGCGCGCAGCAATTTGTGAAAAAGAGCAATTCCCTCTTGTACAGGATCACTGTCTGCCCGACGGCGCAAGATCTGGTTCATTTCGAGCACTATAAGACCATACATCCATGACCACATGGTTCTGGCAATGGCAGGATAGCTTTTTCGAGAATAGGGAATTGCACCTGTTAAGATGCCCTTGCGAATAGTCTCGAGAAAAACCCGGTAACTTGTCGGGAGTACAGGAAGGGCTTTTCGATACAATGTCCCGCCTGAAGCATTGAACATCAGTTTGTGCAATTGTCTGTTTTCTGCAGCGAAATCCCAGTAAGCATAGGCAATTGCAGCAAGCTGTGCATACACATCTTCTGAGCTTGCCTGGGCTTTCTTTAAGTTTCTGGTAAGTGTTTTTTCACCATCGGTAATCAAGACACGAAAGATTTCTTCTTTGCTGTTAAAATGTGTATAGGGAGCGGCCACACTGCATTGCAGGCGCTCCGCCACTTTTCTCATACTCAGATGACGAATGCCTTTTTCATGAATAATGTCTATGGCAGCCGAGACGATCTCATCCCGGCTTAAAGACCCTCGAACACGTCGGGTTCGGGATCTCTTGGTCAGGGTCATAAGGTCATGCATTCACAGTTTCGCCTGTCATGACAACCTCTTTTACAGGTTCAGTTTTCTTAAGGCGAATGATATGCAGCATATGTAAGAGTTTCATTACCTGATAGGTGGTATCTAATTCGAACCATTTTTTGGCAAAATTGGGAGCCGTACCAAATGCATGGTGGTTGTTCTGGTATAGTTCGCCGCCAATCAAGAAGTCGATAGGTAAAGTATTGCGAGATTCATCTTTAGTTTTTTTAAAATTCACATACCCGTACATATGACCGCCCCAGTTAACCATAGCACCATGAATAGGTCCCATTAACCAATGAACCGGTAACAAAAGGTAAAGGTAAAGCATATCTGCAGGTACAAAGTACATGTAATAAAAAGCATACAATGAGCCTGAAAGAATTCTGAAAATCCAGGACTGGCTTAGTCGATCAATGGCGGGCCAGAAGGGTGTATTTTCGATGTATTCGGCGGAGACCTTTACTCTATTATATGCATACCCGTCATAGATTTCTTTTGTCTTTAGCATCATGTGAAAGAAATTTTTCGCATGATGAGGGCTATGAGGGTCTTTTTCAGTGTCTGAAAACTGGTGATGCATTCTGTGCAAAGTTGCATAACCCCGAGGGTGCAG
This sequence comes from Leptospiraceae bacterium, assembly GCA_020440825.1. GTDB lineage: Bacteria > Spirochaetota > Leptospiria > Turneriellales > Turneriellaceae > JAGRNJ01. The sequence goes on from JAGRNJ010000118.1 coordinate 5,916, forward strand.
GAAAGATGGCCCTTGGGCGATAACTGTGAATAAATGCCAGAATTTCTCCCAGAATTTATTCATTGTAAACATTGCATGCGATGCATATCGGTGTAAAAAGAAAGACTGGGCAAATGCCGAGGCAAACCAGTGACCGAAAAAAAAGATTAGAATCGCTTCCATACTGTCCTCCAAAGTGAACGGTGTTCAGTATTGCGGATGGATTTCCTTGGCGCCGGTGTTTTTATTTGGCACCTAACAAACGCTGTTCACTATGGACTTGTAATAAACGGTGTTCGTTATGTAAACTCTTTTTTGTATTTTGATCGTGTAAAAATTAAAAAAGTGCGTATTTCTGAAATAAGCGGGAGACTCTGCTGAATAAGCTGCCTTTTCTGGTATTTGTCTTAAAGGAAGTGATAGCGATTGTTTCTTGAATCGATCCCAAAATCATCAATTAGATACTTGGCTATGGAAATCCATAGCATTATGGAATTCCACAACAGTAGCTATTTGGCTATGGAAATCCATAGCATTCTGGAATTCCACAACGATAGCTATTTGGCTATGGAAACCCGTAGCATTATGGAATTCCACAACGGCAGTTATTAGGCTATGGAAACCCGTAGCATTATGGAATTCCACAACGGCAGCTATTTGGCTATGGAAACCCGTAGCATTATGGAATTCCATAATGCTACGGGTT
>JAGRNJ010000119.1 GCA_020440825.1 Leptospiraceae bacterium
CATAGCACAACGAAGAAAACGATCCCGTTACGGAATTCCGTAACGGGGAAAATAGCTATGGTTTTCCATAGCACTTTCCTGATGATTCCCGCGTTGTGAAATTCCACAACAGTTATGGAATTCCATAAAGAATGCACATAATGAGACATAATACTGAATTTCTGGTATTTACCTGAAGAATTGTTGTCTTCGCTGGCGGCATGGTTATGGAATTCCACAACGCTAACTTGAGAGGCTATGGATTTTCGTAGCATGGGTGGGTTATCTCCAGTTGATTAAGAGAAGAATTATTATTGTTTGCGTGTCCTTCGGGAAATGGGTTAGAAAAGTTTTTGTTCGTGAGAAAGTCGCAATCTGTCAATGACTTGAGATAATTCACCAGGTCTTCTTTTTCCTGGGTAGTGGCACTAAAGCCGGCAACAAACGAGCTTTTAAAGGGATTGGTAGCTCCGTCCCCGGCCTTGGGTCCTGAAGGGGTTAACGTTCCGCCCCGGGCATAATGTTCGACCACTGCCTCTAAAGTTGCTATTGAACCATCATGCATATAGGGGGCCGATACTTCAATATTACGCAGGGTGGGGGCTTTGAATTTACCCATATCAGCTGCCCGGCCTGTCACTTCATGAATGCCGGTATTGCCTGTGGGATAGGCACCATTGCCATCGACATTATACAACCCATTATTGCTGAAATCGATTTCGGGTTCCGCATGCAAGGCGGTATCAATACTTGATGTAAAATTAATTCCACCGTGGCAGTGAAAACATTCCATTTTTTCACTGAAAAAGAGATTCAGTCCGCGCTTTGCAGATTCAGACAGGGCGGATGTATTGCCGTGCTCAAATTTGTCTGCCGCAGAATTAAAAGAGAATAAACTTCTTTGAAAGGCTTCTAATGCCAGTACTGTCGTCTCCATAGTAACTTTATCAGTATGATCGGGAAATGCAATCTTGTAAAGTCGCAGGTAATCGGCATCAGAGCGCATTTGTTCAAGAAATTGATTTTCGTTGCCGGTAAGCCCCAGTTCTACCGGGTTTTCTCCGAAGATCGGAACCAGAGCCTGGGTATGCAGGCGGCGCATCAACGGGTTACCCCACGTCAAAACCGGAACAAATGCCAGATTCACCAGTGACATGGAATTTCTGGGATGTAACTGGCCCGTTGTACCGGCTGGAACCGTTAGGCCGTCGGCAAATGCTTTCTTCTGAATATGGCAGCCGGCACAGGCCATCTGTCCATTTCCCGAGAGCTTCTTTTCGTAAAAAAGACGGCGTCCCAGTTCTACCTTTTCAGGGGTCACCGGGTTATCGGCAAATTCCCGTGGTGCGGGAATATAGTCTGGTAGAAATTTCCAGACGGAACCACCCGGTGTGGAAGTTAAATGAGGGTTATACTGTGCACAATTCAGCAATAAGCCGACCGTCGATACAATAAGTGCCAAGTTGAAAATTGTTTTCATGATAACCCTCTTTTCATTGATTACTCGATTCGAAAAAACTTCTGACCACTCGTGTTGTAGGTTTGAATAGTCGTGCTCCCATCGCTCAAGCCTCGGGCAGTTGAACTTCCGTTGTAGCTGAAATTGATGCCAAAGTTATTCAGAACCGATCTGCATTCAGGATCATTGTTGCCCGACATACAACCTGGCGCTCCGGCGGCATTAGCAGTGGCAAGATCTGTGTCTTCGAGCAGTTTTTTCAAATCTGCAACCACTGTTTGACCCTCAGTATACGTCAGGGAAATTTCAGGCCGATTTTCGTCGGTGCAGGAAGTGGATGCAGTGGTACCAGATGCATTGCAGCGCGTGCTGCCTAAGTGAATATTGAAAGCAGCTGTTGTCGCATCGGGATTTCCATCGAAGCGTTGAGAGTCAAAGTCTAACCGGGCAAACTTATAGCCCGATGACCAGGCCCAGTATAGCCCGGTATTGTTTAGAGGTGCAGGAGCCGATGCCCGGTCATTGTGATTCAAAGAGAGTGGAACTCCCAGCTTGAACTTGATGCCTGTAATACTGACCCCAGATGGCATCTCGACGCTGCCCTTTACCTGGCTGTTGGTACCGGTTGTTGGTGCGGTTGTTCCGGTGCAATTTCCGGTTCCGTCTTCAAAGTCTAACAGTACCACACTGTTATATTGCCAGATACCATCCTGGTTGAGACTCAGCGAATAGTCGGTGCCATTCGAACCGCTCAGTTTTACATCGTGAATGTAAAATCGAAAGTCTTTCTGGGTGATGGTATCATTGGCACCGGAGCCTAACCCGGAATAGGTGGCTGTCGCACAAGAAAAGGTCTCCGTTCCGATTTTTGCCGAAAAGTTGATTGTTTTATCTGATTTAACTGTTGCTTCTTCATTGGCACAATGGAATGTCAAAATTGACAGAAATGCTAATGGTATCATTAAATTTATTTTTTTCATAATATCCTCTTTTTTTAATATTGCAAAATTCATCATTTTTATGAATCTTAACACACTAAATTCTGATCATTGTACTGATGGCTGCCTGATAATTTATTCTCTTGGCAATGGTGACCGGTAGTAGAAAAGTCGGATGGATTTCCAGACTCGGGTTTACCAGCCAGCGCAAGCCCAAACCTGCGGTTTGAAACCAGGTTTCATTATTCGTGCTATGATCGTGAGCGGTTACAATCTGCCCCAAGGTAAAAATTTCAAATCTGAAATTTTGAGAGAGAAGGTATCCGCCCCCGGCTCTGAAAACAATCTCACCGGAACTGTGGGCGTTCGGCGTTAAGGTAATTGAGTTCACCGATGTTGTGACAGAATGATCATGTGCATGACCTAATGGAGCTAAAAAACCGACATTGCTGAAACCATACCACTGTTCACCCGAGTACAGAAACGAAAGAAACGGCATGACCTCTGAATGATGTGATGCCAGTCCCGAATCTGTACTGCCAACTGGTAACAGCAGCTGGGTGCCAAATGATATGATCATATTGGTTTTTTGAATGAATCTGTACTCGGCAAATGCTATGGGATTTCCCATGTCAAATTCATTTCCCGAGACAGTCTCCAGTACAATGAGAGGTACCATGAAACCAACACTCATCTGTTCAATTCCTGCGTACTCGACTCTGGTTTGCGCTACCCCGAATTTACGATCGGTATTTCCTGAGGGAAAATCTGAGTAAACCAGATTTTCACTGATATACCATTCGGGTGGTTCTTCATCATTCTGCATATAGATATGTGAAGCAAGGGGGCAGTACTCCAGTCCACAGGTAGCATATACCCGCGACAGGTTGAATACAGTCAGAATAAGTATAAACAAGAGAGTATGTAAATAATTCATAGGACCTCTTTACTAAAAACCTTCAACAGAATCTTTCAGATTTCTTGAAGATTTTGTTTTCTAAGATTGCAGGCTTTCACTGCAGACCATAAAAAACATCAAATGGAAGCCGGTTAATTTCCAGATTCCTTTATATTTAGTAGATGTTGACTATGAGGGAATGTCAAACAGGTCAAGAGTTGTCATACTCAACTGTTTGAGCTTCAAACTTAGATAGGTGACAATGATTTCAGGTGAAGTGTCAGATTGTTGAGCATCTGGAATGTTCAGATGCTCTGAGTGAAGTGAATTTTCAGTACCATTATTTTCATCACAATTACAGAACTCTGCATTTTGCGCGAAAGATGAAGTCGTTTTCTGCTCTACAGAATGCTGACGGTTACACCAGTCATTTTCAATCTGGCACCATGAAACGGTTCTTGGCGTTAAAGCTGAAACCAGGGCCGGTAAGCCTATGAATTGGAATGCAAGCAGTAAGATCAGGAATCTGCGCACCCGTCATGTTCATAAAAAAAGATAAGCTGTCAATTACTTGAGGAAGCCCGCCCCGTAAGCATAAGGCTTAATAAGGGCAGAGCCTTTGCTGCTTTAAGACCGTGCAGAACTGCCTGCGGCGGCAAACCGCATCGACTATTTCCTGCACCCCTTAGTAAAAGAGAAGGTTCTTTTTTAGCCTGCCTGCAGCTGCTGAGTTTCTGAGATTCTAGCCCGTTCAACTTCAGTATTTTCAATGATTGAAGAAAACCATTCATTCGCCCATTCTGGCAAATCTAAACCGAGCGGGTTTTTTTCAGTTTCACTTTTCGCAGTGTAAACCCGGGTGCCCATGATGTAGTCAAACCATGGCTTTGTAACACACCAGTTGGTATCCTGGTTTCTACCCAGGTGGTGATCAACATGCCAGGGAAGATGCTTTTTCGCCCATTCGGGATTAGCATGAGATTTTCTATGACAATGGTAATAGTTCCACATAGAATAGTACAATGTGATTGTGTACACCGGGGCAATAGGCAACAATGGGGTTACTACCGCAGCAAGAAACAATAGAGATTCGACTTCAGCCCGATGTCGATCATAATCTTCACCAAAGTAGTGTTCATACACGGGTTCGTGAAAATCGTTTCTTCGCACGTCACGATGGTGATCCCAATGATAGTGGTCTCTGCCTTTACGGTTTCTACCATAGTCATGTAGAATATACTTGTGGGCAAACCACTCAAATGCATTCGCTGTAAATAAACCTGCTATAACTGACAACATTGTCATTTATGAATAATCGATTTATTTTGTAAATAAAAAAATGAAAATAATTTGAAGATTTTCTTTTTTAATACTGAAACTGTAGAAGCTGCCGGTCTTAAGATCTACGGCTCGGGATTATCGAAACAATTTCTTAGAGTCATTTTATTTTTGCGGTATTGCAGAGATTCGAATTATAGTTAGTCAGTGGGGAACATTAACCATGCTGTCAAGGGCAGGCTGCAGTTGCTGAATTATTCGGATTTACGGGAGTCGGCACAGCTGTAAAGTCCGAAGCATTAGCATCAGTATCGGTTATCTTGCAGGTTCCGTTTCGGCGAATTGCCCCATTCGACGGAAGTGCGGGAGCTATACTGGAGTTTTCAGAATCGGTTACTGTGCCGAACGACACAAAATCAATAATATTACCACCTGTTGGGCTAGTTGGTGCTGTACCGCCAAAAGTCAAAGCAACGCAATGATTATTTGCAATTGAACCCAAGGTTGTCAAATCACCAGAAATAGTATTGCTTGTACGGGAAATCAGCAAATAGGATCGAGCTGGTATACTTGAAACGGCACCAAATGTAACATTTGACTGGGTCCAGCTGCCAGAGATATCGCAATTACCGTCCCTTAGCCACCGGTAGCTGCTGAGCGAAATAGCTGCAGCCGTGGGATTAAAAATTTCAATGTAGTCATTGGCACCGGTACCGCCTAAGGCGTCTCCTATTTCTGTTATTAACAAACCCGCTCTTGGTATAAATCTTACACTGCTCGTTGCATTGCTGCCATTGCCGTTCGTCACAATAACATTCCAGCCGGTATTCCCATTGGTACGAATACCGGCGGGCAAGGTAGCGGTGATCTGGGTTCCCGAATCAACAGTACATGAACTTGCAACAGTCGCATTGGGATCATCAACCCTTACCCCGCTTGGGCAGCTCACTCCTGTAAAATTTGTACCGGTAATGGTAAGTGTTGCAGTGCCGGTATTGTAGGGTGTAGTACCGTTATTGGGCAGGGTTGAAGCGACCACCACATTGGTTACAGTGGGAACCAGAGCCGGGTCAGTGGTTGTGAACGAAAAGGCAGTAGTATTGGGTGCAACTGCATTGGTGCTGGCAAAACTTACGAGGGTAACAGAAACTGTTTCACCATTGGCAGTGAAATCTGACGGGTTAATTGTACAGGTGTCATTCGTCATGGTGGTGGTGCTCCACGCACAAGTTAATCCGTTTTGCGCCCCCGAACTTGTACCGCTCAAATTTACAGTGCCCACCCCCGTATTCATAGAAACAGAAAATTGCAAAACAATATTTGAGGTTATTGCAACCCCGCTCGCAGAGTTGGCCGGGGTAGAGGTGAGTACCGGAGTGCCATTCAGAAAGCTGACAGAAGCGGGCGAAACAGCAAAATCAGCATTGTTCATATTTGTGTCGGTCCCGTTCGGAATTCGAGAAATAGTGCCATTTGCTCCGGTGTCAGGTGCACGAACTCCATTTTCTGTATCACCACTGCCGGCAATGGTTACCCAGTCCATTACATTCGGTTCAGTTGCAGCCGATACTGTGGTAGCATTGCGCATGAGAATTACGCAATAGCCACTGGCCAGGTTGCCCAGAGTAGATGCATTCACCCCAGATAAACTATGGCCTGAATTGGCTAGAACAAAGTATGCGCCTGCTGCTATTGTTCCTGTTAAGTTGAGGTTTTCAGTTACACCGTTGCCTAAATTACAGGCTGAGTCACGAATCAAAGAATAGCCGAGTGAACCAAGATCAATCGAGACCGTACCGGCATTATAGAGTTCAACGAAGTCATTGCTGGCACTGCTTATTCCGATTTCATTAATTACGAGAGGCACATATCCACTG
>JAGRNJ010000011.1:0-23562 GCA_020440825.1 Leptospiraceae bacterium
TACAGATTACATTGACCTGTTTTTAATTCATTTTCCTGTACAAAAAAGCAGACAGCTGGCCTGGGAAAGCCTCGAAAAATTGAAAGCAACAGGCAAAATTAGATCGATAGGAGTCAGCAATTATACTATTTCTCATCTGCAGGAACTCAAAGGCTATGCAAAAGAAATGCCGGTCGTGAACCAGGTCGAATTTCACCCTTATCTTTTTCAAAAAGACCTGCTGGCAAAATGCCAGGCAGAAAAAATTGTACTCGAAGCTTACAGTCCTCTTGCCCATGGCGAAAAACTGCAGGATAAAACCCTGCACCAACTGGCCGACTCTCTGGGTAAAACTCCTGCCCAGGTATTGATACGCTGGTCTCTGCAGCATGGCAATATCGTGATACCGAAATCATCGAATCCCGAAAGAATACGTCAAAATGGCTCTGTTTTCGATTTCGAGCTCGACACTGCGACCATGGCAACCATCGATTCGTGGAATGAAGATTTACGAACCTGCTGGGACCCTACGAACGCCTGATATTAGAGTTGTCAGTAATGCGATTAAGAGTGCAATAATCATACCGATCGGGGCATACCAGGTCCACGCAAGTTTGGTAAAGAAGACAATATAAACCATCGCAACCAATGACCCTGCAAAACCAGTCAACGCAGGGGCAGTGGCAATGCGCGTGAAACCGAGCAGATACAATGCAATTATGCCGCCGGCTGGTACAGAAGCAATTTTCAAACCCAGAATAACCATAGGGCTTTTCTGGTCTTGAAATGAAAGCGAAACGATAATTAAAACAAAGGCCCAGAATGCCGTCAATGAGCGGGAATACCTGAGTTTACTTTTCTCGGTTAATTTTTTGAGTGCAGGAAAAAGATCAAGCATACTGGACGATGCCAGTGCATTCAAAGTTGAAGACAGGGTCGACTGAGCAGAGGCAAAAATCGCTGCGATAATTACTGCCTTGAATACAACCGGTAAATGATTCAAAATGAACTCGGGGAAAATAGCATCGGGCGAACTGAACTGCCGCCCATTAAAAAATACAAACAGCTGCAGACCCAAAAACAGAAACAGAAAGAACTGTGCAAATACGATCAGCCCGCTCGTTATAAGAGCTTTCTGGCTATCCCTTAAACTGGCAGCAGCGAGCAGCCTCTGCACGGTAAGCTGGTCAGTACCATGGGTAAAGAGAGTCAAAATACCCCCGCCTAAAATACCGGCAAACAGATTATAAGGCTTGAAAAAAAACTGGGACAAATCAGGTTCGAGGCCCGAAGTAATAAAGGTGAATTTTTGTAGCGGGATTTCGCTAATGGTTGACTGCAGAAAAAAAGATACGCCTATCCCTCCGCCCAGATAGACCGCCATCTGCATGGTATCTGTCCAGACAACAGAGCGGATGCCCCCTGCCAGAGTATAGGGAATCGTGGCCAGCACAAAGGCAATAATACACAGTTCATAAGACCAGCCGGTAAGCAAAGCGAGCGGTATTGCAGTGGCGAACAACCTTACCCCGTCTGACAACACCCGGGTAACCGCAAAGAGCAGAGCGGCCATTCTGCGCATCGAGGTATTGTAGCGATGCTCAAGAAACTGATAGACCGTCTCAATTTTGCCGGCAAAATAGCGGGGCAGAAAAAACCAGGCCACAGCAATTCGACCCAGAATATAGCCTAATGCAATCTGCAGAAAACCCAGATCTCCTGTATAGGCCACAGCCGGAATCGAAATAAAGGTAAGACTGCTGGTCTCTGTGGCAACAATCGAAAAACAAATTGCCCACCATGGCAAATTGCCATTGCCGCGAAAGTAGTCTTCAAAGGTTTCTTTTTTCTGGGCAGCATACAGGCCAATTCCCTGTAAGACTACCAGATAGAGAAAGAAAATTAACCAGCCAGTGTAATTCATAATGGGTACATCCGAAGTTCTTCACGCAAAGAAGTGAATTCATTTGAAACCGACAAAAACTCATTCAGATCTTCTAAAGAAACAATCTCATTTATTTTTTCTCGAAATCGATTGCTACCGGTGAGCATATCGATTGCCGGTATTTCTATTTCATATTCATAGGGTTCGCTGCGCCAGCCAAAGTGTTCAGGGTAAAGTCGTTGCAGTACTGCAAGCAACATTAGACCGGTCTTGTAAGGTTCAAAGGTATTCTCATTGGTGATATGCAGAAACGCCCCTTCACATAGATTACCTGCATGCTTTTGAAATGCAGGGCGAAACAGGACAGGTCGAAAAAAAACGCCAGGCAATCTCAGTTCATTGAGATGGCGACACAGCTCTGCAGATTTTATCCACGGGGCACCAAAAATTTCAAAAGGCCGGGTCGTACCCCTGCCCTCAGAGAGATTGGTTGCTTCGAGAAGGCACATTCCGGGATACACCACTGCAGTAGAAATCTGTGGCATATTCGGTGAGGGGGGTACCCAGAAATTTCGGCAGTCTGCATACGGGGTCGCAGCAGAATAATTCTGCACGGCAAGTACCTGCAAGTTCAAATCAAGGTTATCAGAGAGGAGAACAAATTTAGCAAACTCACCGATCGTTAGAGAATGGCGCACCGGAATTGAGTAGGCACCGACAAAAGACTTGAATTTCTCTGTGACTTCGGCCCCTTCACAGCGCAGACCGCCGAGAGGGTTCGGTCGATCACAAACAACAACTTCAATACCAAGAGCGGCACACACGCGCAAACAAAATGCCATCGTGTAAATAAAAGTATAATAGCGTGTGCCTATATCCTGCAGGTCAACCAGAAGCAGATCAATACCGGCGAAATGCTCAGGAAGTGGATGCAGATGTTCTTTTTGGGACCCGTACAGGCTCACAATCGGAATGCCGGTTATGGGATCGCGGCATTCATCGACCGGAATCATATCTTGCTCAACCCCATAGAGGCCATGCTCGGGGGCAAAAATCAGGCGTGGTGGCAGTCCCCGGGCAAGCAGAGAATGAAGAACCATGTCTCCTTTACCATCAACCGAACTCTGGTTGGTAAGAAAGGCATAGTTACGATTTGCAAGAAATGCGGATGCATTGTGCAGCAGTACATCCGCTCCAAACCGAATACTCATTTGTCAAACTTAAATTTTTTGACCGCATGTCTGCTTCTCTTTTAAGTTCCAGCAATGTCTGGTTTAATGATAATGCTGCCCATTGCCTTGATTATTGCAGCCGGGTTTCTGGTCTTTTTTTTGTGGAGCGTTAAAAACGGGGATTTTGAAGATCCTGAAATGCCCGCTCATAGAATGATTCTCGATGATAACGACGATGCTGATACATCCATAGTACAAAAAACAGAACAAAAGTCTGCAAAACCGGAAAAACCCTGATCAATGTCTTCATATCTCTTGACGCTCTCATTTGCCGCACTTTTACAGGGATTTTTTGGTTCTCTGCATTGTGTGGGAATGTGTGGACCCTTTGCCATACTGGTTAACAGAATTAATCCTCGTTTGATTTCTGCCAACCTGATGTACAATAGTGCCAGACTAGTCTCTTATGCTGTCTTCGGAGCCATCTTTGGTATGCTCGGGCGAACCATGGACCTGACCGTGTTGGCTTCTATGAGTGCTATTCTGGGGTCTGTTTTTCTGCTGATTCTGGGTTTTTCATGGATTTTTCCTCAACTCGGTTTACCAGTAAATGGAGGATGGATTTCAGAACGATGGCTTCAACGATTCTCAAAGTTGATTCAACGGCTTGAAAACTCTAAGGCAATGCCGGCAGCCATCGGTATTGCCTCGGGATTATTGCCCTGTGGACTATTGTATCCGGCCTATTCCCTCGCTCTACTCTCGGGCAGCCCGGCAGGCGGGGCTCTGATAATGACAGTGTTTTCGCTGGGTACCTGGCCGGCCTTACTGGTGACCGGCTGGTTCTCTGGTTTTTTATACTCTCGATTGCAGCAAAGAAAATGGAAAACCTTTCTGGGGGTAGTTTTGATTGTTACTGCACTGGGAATTCTGGCCCACCGATTTGAACATGCCAGTCATGAACATGCTATAGGAGAAAACTGTGAGACGCAGAAGTAAAAAAAGAACACATTCCGGGCCCGAAGGCTTTCTGGCAGTGAATAAACCGGCCGGCATGACCGCGCGGGCAGTACTCAATGCATGGCTCAAACAGATTCCGGGAAAAGCCGGCATGGAAGGAGTGCTTGACCCCTTTGCCAATGGGCTGTTGATTTTTGGTTATGGCAATGCAACCCGGTATCTGCCTTATTTTTTAAATCTTGAAAAAGAGTATGTCGCCAGCTTAATCCTGGGAACAGAAACCGATACGCTCGATAAAGAAGGGGAGATCATAAAGAGCGAACTGGTTCCTGCTCTCACTGAAGAGATCATAAAAAAAACATTGAATACATTCAAGGGAGAATACACTACCCTGCCTCCCGTTTATTCAAACATTCGCATTGAAGGTGAGAGAGCCCATACAACTGCCCGTTCTGGAGGGGAAGTGAATATGCAGACTAGAACAACTTTTATTCACGAAATTGAATTTTTACATTATGACCCCGATACAACAATGTTACAGTTTCGCACCCTGGTCGCAAGCGGTACATACATTCGTTCATTAGGCCGGGATATCGCAAAACAGTTAGGTACAGTGGGGCATCTCAGCGAACTAAGTCGCCCGCGCATCGGACCATTCACTATCGAAGAAGCTTTACCCTGGCCTCCCACGGAACAAACTGCCGAACATCTGGTCTCAGCTGAAGAAATGCTGCTCTTTATGCCGGTTGTTCAGGTTAATGATGAACAGAAGAACGTATTGTTGTATGGCGGATGGATTAATCTCGAGAGTGAAAAAGGCTACTGCCGATTATTCTGTGGGGAAGAATTCCTTGGTATCGGGGAGCGCCTGGGAGAGAAAGTCAAACCCGAGAGATTATTGCGCGGCGCATAAGACAAAAAAACTAAATTAGTTGTCAAAGGATTGTTTCAAGATAGTAAGGTAAATAAAGAACGTTATACAAGACAGAAAACATGAATGAAAACCTAGTCAAATCTATTTTACAGAATCATTATTTATCAAATATCAAGCTGGCGATCTTTGGTCTCACGGCAGCGATGTCTCTGTATTTCGGAATGCTGTATCTCATGGCAGACCTGGAATACATGTATGTCTGGATAACGATCATTTTTTCTGAGCTGGCAATTGGCGTTGCTTTTGCCTTTTATTTTGAGAAGTTTTTTACAAAATATCTGACCCGACAGCTACTGATCGATTTTCTGGTATGTACGATTCTGGGAACCATTGGCCTGAACTTTCCTTTTTTCCTGAGTAAACTGCAAGACCCGGGTCTGCGATTGACCATATTCGCCCTGATTCTCGGCGTAATTGGGGCTGCAGCCTTTACCTTTTCTGTGAACCGGTATATTTTTGCAGTCTCCGCAACCCTCTGGATTGGCCCTACCTGGATTTATATGGTTTTTTACGAGTCGAGTATCCCGATGCTCATTCTGGCTGTGATGGCTGTCGTTTATATTCTGGTTCTGATCTTTTTGAGTTACCAGGATTATCAAAGACAATATAATCTGATTCAAACCCAATTCAATCTCAATGACGAAAAAGAGAGGGTAATTGAAAGCTCACAAAAACTTGAAATGATTCTGGCAGAAGTGCGCAAACTGAAAACCCAGCAAGACGGTGACTATTATTTAACGTCTCTTCTTCTGCAGCCTCTCAGTGCAAATCTGGCCCAGCATTCTCTGGTGAAAATAGAAAGTGTACTTGAACAAAAGAAAAGATTCCAGTTTCGGCATCATGAACGAGAACTCGGCGGAGACATCAATATTGCCCATAATCTGAATCTACGGGGAAGGGATTGTATAATCTTTCTCAACGCAGACGCAATGGGAAAATCAATGCAGGGTGCAGGCGGAGCGCTAGTCTTGGGAGCTGTATTTCAATCTATCATTGAGCGCAGCCGCTATTCAAGACTGTATAAGAATATGTACCCCGAGAGATGGCTCAAGAATGCGTTTATTGATCTGCATACAGTGTTTGAAAGCTTTGACGGCTCCATGCTTGTTTCTCTTGTACTTGGGGTACTCGATACCGAGTCTGGATTCTTATATTATATCAATGCCGAGCACCCCCACCCTATTCTGCTGAGAGATAACCGGGCTGAATTTCTAACCGATGAGTTTTACTATCGTAAAATCGGGACTACAGGGGTTGATGGAGCAATTCATATCGCAACATACCATTTAAAGCCAGATGATATCCTGATCCTGGGCTCAGACGGCAGAGATGACATTGCCTTTGGTGAAACTGAAACTGGAGCGCGAATCATCAATGAAGATGAAACAAGAATTTTGACACTCGCTGAAAAATCGAAGGGGAATTTACAGGAATTAGTAAAGCTCATCAAAAAAGAAGGTGAAATTACCGATGACCTTTCACTGATGAGTCTGAAATTTCTGGGACCGGAAAAAAACCTCACTGAACCTGGAGTTGAGAACCTGCTTACACAGGCTTTGCAGTTACTGCAAAATGAAGAGATTCATGAAGCATTAAAAATTCTGGATTCCATTGAAATCGCAAGAGTTAAAACCCCTTCTCGACTCAAACGAATTATACAACAATTGATCATGCGGGGACAAAATAAAAAAGCAGGTCAATTAATTGAATATTATTCTTCCCTTGCACCGGGTGACCACCAGGCTATTTTTGCCGGCAGTGTCTGCTATTTTCGAGCCGGTGATTATGAAAAAGCTGCTGACCTGGGTGAACGTGTACGAATGAGATTACCCGCTTTTGAAGATAACTTAAAACATCTTTCTGATGTGTACCTTAGAATGGGAGATAGCGTCAGGGCAGATAAACTGAAAGCTGCCGTTAAGGCTCTCAGCATCTGATTATTTCTTTTTACGCAACGAGTGGCGCAGTTCACGATTCCGGTTTCGATTTAACTCAAGTACCTGCGCCATGCGAGGCAGGTTATCCGTCTTACTCTTTACATCAAATTTTCGAATTAAAATTTTGTCAGGAATCATATACCAGCGAATTTTTGCTTCAACCAGTAACTCACCGGATTCAAGATGTATTGTGCCGCGGGTGTACAGGCGTCGACGACGAACTGAAGTTAGCCATGCCCTGACCTTTAACGGAGTGTTCAATGGAGTCGCTTTGTGGTATTTTAGATAAAAGTTATCGGTCATAACAAAATGTCCAAGATGATGGCAAAGTACTCCTTGTGCCTCATCAAGCAATGTAGCAAGAACCCCGCCATGGGAGTGTCCCGGTGCACCTTCCTGGTTTTCGTCGAGAACATGTATAAACTTGACCTCACCAGATTTTTCATCGAAATTGGAACTTATATGCAAAGTGGTAGGGTTTTCCACCCCACAAGCAAAGCAATTAGGGTGATGAAGGTCTTGTCCTACCTGGCTGGGTGCAGGTGGTTTCGAAACTATTTCAGAGCTCATAGTCAAGGATCAACATTACATTCAGAGCGTCAATCGCGTTGATAATTTTCGACGGGTTAATTGGGGGTGGAAAATCACTCCAATCGTGAAACAAAATGACCATTTTCCGGTATTCTCTAATTATGAAGAGAAAAGACAGAAAGAAATTCTCAAACGAAATCATGACTGATGTTTGGGAGTTCAGGCTCATTCAAAATAAGTGGAATGAAATGCAGGAAATTGCTCAATTTTATAATATTTCAGTTTCGATGGTAATTCGCTATTGTCTGTTTAAGTGGATTAAACAAAATAGACAGAGGCCTCAAAATCCGAAAATATGTTCCGATCATCTTTCAAATCCAGATGCAAAGCGATGTAAGGTTGGTTTTTATGGTACCGATATTGATGTAATAAAGTCAATGGCAAATAGTTTAGGAGTTAGTATCAGTAAGTTAATCAGAGATTCAATTTTGGAAAATTTGAAAGATTTCAAGAAAATGACCGAAAAAAAACTAAAATACGGGGCTATAAAACTTTTCAAAACCACTACTCTGGTTCTGCAGAAATTTCAAAATAGAAAATTGCATATCATCCAGAAACTGTATCCATTCGATTTGGATGATTACTTACCTTTGCGAGGCTTTCTGAATTCGATCAAGAATACCAGCTGAAAATCCATCCTCCAAAGGTTTCTGTAGATAGGCTTTTTTCAATTTTAACTTATCACAGTCGACAAGAAAAGCATACAGTTTTTGCATATATTCACGATTATTGGATATAAAAATTTTGTAACCTTTTCCTGCAGGAATCGAAAATCCCAGTGAAGCCTCGCTTTCTGAAATGATATCTGGAAGAACATTGGTAATCACTACATCGCACTCCGGCGCATAATGACGATATTTTTGACCTGGACTTATTGGAGCATGACTTCTGGAAGAAAAATCTGAATAGATTATTTCTGGCCAATATTTTTGTAAAAATGTTCTGTCATAAAACCCAGGTCGCACAATAACTGGCTTTTCTTCCAAAAAAGAGATTACTGTAGATTCTATTCCTATATTGTCATTTTTATAGAATTCCGGCAGGATGCAATCCACCTTATTCGCAAACTCAAGTTCAATGTCCTCAATTCTTGTTAACGAAGGTTTTCCGGAAAGATTAACAGATGGAGCCCCGATCGGTAATCTACATTCTTGCAACAAAGCCAATGCTGTTTTCGAGGCAGGTATTCGTACAGCAATACTCTGCAAATTTGCTGTATCGATCTCCTTCCCAGCCTCACTTTTCGGGAATATCGCTGTTACAGGCCCCGGCATGAGGTCTTGCAGTCGGTCTAAATGTTCTTCAGCGCTTGCATAATTTTGAATTTGCTGAATATCAGCTAAATGAATGATAAGAGGATTATCGGATGGCCGTCCTTTTATTCTATAGATTTTTTCAACAGCATCTCGCTGAAAAGCATTGGCCCCTATTCCATATACTGTTTCTGTAGGAAAAATTACTACTCCTCCTTTGATCAAAACCTGGGATGCCTCGGAAATTTTTTTGCTGATATCGCTCATTTTCTGATATCTCTTCTCAAAATATAGTTTTTTATGTATAAATCGAGCATAATGAGTTCTACTGGGGTGGAATTCCACCCCAAAAGATACAGGATTTGTTGACGAATTCAATAAAGCAAAGAACCTGGAATATGAAAAAACTCTTCAGCAACACATTTGAACTCAACATCGTCTCCTTATCCGTTGCTGTTTTTTTAACCCTCATTTTAACTGCTGCCAATGTCTACTTTGGCCTGTTTGCCGGTATGACAATTTCTGCATCCATACCTGCAACAGTGCTGGGCATGGGAATCTTAAAAGGAGTATTGCGCAGGAACAGTCTTGCAGAATACAATATTGTGCAGTCTTCTGCATCAGCGGGAGAATCCCTGTCTGCGGGAATCATTTTCACCATTCCGGGCCTGGTTTTACTGGGTCACTGGCAGCACTTCGACTGGGTTCTCACAACGTCTATTGCAATTTGTGGCGGAGTTATGGGCGTAGTATTCATGATTCCTCTGCGCAAAAGTTTAATTGCTGATAACCCGAAGTTGATTTTTCCCGAAGGGGTTGCCTGTGCAAGAGTACTCGAAACTTCTGCTGACAGATCAGGTCTCCAGAAAATTCTGATATTTGCAACAGGCTCAGGTATTGTTAAATTCATTTTTTTGGTTTTAAGATGGCCATCAGGAGTAATTTCACCCCTGATTTTGAATCGGTTTCTTATCGCTCCGGGTTTTGAATTTTCTTCAGCATTGCTTGGGGTTGGTGCAATCGTGGGCCTGGGTGTCAGCTTTACTCTCCTGGGCGGATCCCTATTTGCCCAGGCTTTATTGGCCGCATTTTCTTTTCCACAGGAAATCGCAAGCGATGAGCTTTGGCGAAGTATCTGGCAAAGTAAGATTCGATTTATAGGTGCCGGAGCCATGGCAGCCGGAGGCACTATCGCCCTGTTAGAACTGATTCCTGAGGTCCTAAAGAATCTGCGCAAGAAGTCTAATTCTATTGCAAAAGAAAACCTGATGCTTGATAAAGAGATTGAAAAAACGGATATTGGAATATTCAGTCGAAGATTTCTGCTGGTTTCAGCAATGACAGGGGTTTGGATAATCAATTACAATTTTTTACCCGATCTCATTTACTCGGGACTGGTAACCCTGGGAATGACTGCACTGGCATTCGTGCTTACTTATGTTGCAGTATTGACAGTCGGTTTGGTCGGTTCAAGTAACTCGCCAGTTTCAGGAATGACTATTTTTGCACTGATTTCAGCTGCTATACCTGTCTCTCTGATGGGTTTGCCTGGTTATACCGGAGCGCTGGTATTGTTGGGCTTATCTTCCTGTGTATGTTGTGCTGTCTGCACATCAGGCGATATTGCACAGGATTTAAAAACCGGATCTATACTGAATTTGAATCCGCGCAGACAACAGATTGCTGAACTGATTGGTATTCTTGCCGGTGCAGCAATCTTAGCCCCGACTTTGAATCTATTACATGACGTGTACACTATCGGCCAGGGACTAAGTGCTCCACAGGCTCATCTTTTTGCTTCCTTGAGCAAAACTTTGACTGCACCTGCAAGTGGCAGCGATGTATCTGAAATTATATTTTATTCAGCATGCATTTCTTTAATAATTTATGCATTGATTCGAATATTAGCAAAGAGGAAATTTCCGATTCTACCATTTGCATTGGGATTGTATTTACCTGGCTCAGTCTGTACCACAATTTTTCTGGGTGCTTTGCTGGTATGGTTTATTCATCGACGTTATCCATCTTCTAAAAACTCTACCGTTCTTGCAGCTTCAGGTGCCATTACCGGGGAATCATTAATGGGAATCGCGGCAGCTTTTTTCCGTTGAATTTGGTTTAATGATGACGTTCAAAAGTATAGTCAATACCATTCTCAAGAGCATCTTTGCGCATCTCGCGGGCAAGATTTTCAGCAAGGTTCTTGAATTGAGCCAGTTCCCCTACTGTGTTTGAACGTATTGATTTTCCATTTCTAGGATCACCAACCCATGCATCCAGACATAGTTTGGCATTTTTAATCTGAGCAAGAACTCCAATTGGGGTTTTACATCCGCCTTCCATTTCTGACAAAAAATACCTTTCTGCCTGTACGCAGACAGCGGTTTCAGTGTGATTCAGTTCTTTAACCAGGGAAATAACTTCAGAGTCTGATGATCTGGTTTCAATTGCCACACAACCCTGACCAGGAGCAGGCAACATCAGTGCCTCATCAAGTTTTTCATGTTCAATAGTTGAGTTATCTGCAAGAAGATTCAAACGGTTCATACCTGCTGTTGCAAGCAGAATTGCATGAAAATCACCATCGAGCATTTTTTTCAGGCGGGTATCGACATTGCCGCGAATCTCCCTGAATTCCCATTCCGGGAAACGGCTCTGTAACTGCAATCTTCTGCGCAAACTGCCTGTTCCTATAATCTGATGACTGTCGTTGTTCGGTCGTTTAACGGCCGGCCATACCAGAGAATCCCGCCAGTCTTCACGTTCCAGATAAGCAGAAATAGTTAGTCCTTCGATTCTTGAGGTCGGGGCATCTTTCAAGCTATGGACTGCAAGTTCTCCCTCACCTGCAAGCAGGGCATTTTCTAGTTCTTTCACAAAGATACCGGTTCGGGTGAAAGAACTTAACGGAATACTTTGAAAACGATCTCCATCTGTTTTGAGAATATTCAGTTTGAACTCATGCCCAGGATGTATATTCTCAAGACGCTTTATCACATCTTTTGACTGGGTCAGGGCAAGCTGAGACCCCCGGGTTACCACCCGGATCACTTTTTTCATGAATCTAAAGAAGAAATATTTGAGCGAATGCCATGTACAGCCAGTAACGCCCGGGTCATTTCTTCTGCATCAGTCATGCTGCGAATTCTTTCGATATTTTTCATTGGCTCGCGAACCAGACGGTCAATATAGCCCAATAGTAATTTTCGCGCCTTTGCTTCTGCTATCTCAGGATTGTCCAGATTGCCGACTTCACTTTCCAGCCCCTGGTTATTGAGCAGAAATTCATTTGCCAGATCTACATACCGGCCGCGCAGTTTTTCAAAGGCAGGAAGAATACGCTGTTTTAGATACCAGGCATAAAAATCATTGCGAGATTCTTCGACTATGCTAAAGGCTTCCTGTAAAGCAGACTGGCGCCGTGTCAGATTTTCATCTGCAACATTGCGTAAATCATCAATAACGACCAGCTCAATTCTTGCATCACAGGCTACACCAGGATCAATATTCCGAGGTACAGAGAGATCATAGAGCACCTTTTTCTTATCATTTTGAAGAATTTTCTGAAATTCTTTCTGCTCAATTACAAAATCATTGGCAGAGGTTGATACGATCACAGCATCACACAAGGCAGCTGCATGGTAGCGGTTTTCCCATTTCTCTGTCCATACAGAATCATATTGGGAGGCCAGTTCTTCAGCCTTGTCATGAGAACGATTCGCAAGAATAATTTCGATCTGGGAATCTTTTGACAATAAGCGCAAGAGCCCCTGTGCAATTTCTCCTGCTCCTAAGACCATTACCCGAATTTTGCCCGCTGTCGCAAATCGGTTGCGTAGAGCGGTTACGGTTACACTGGATACGGATATTTCACCCCGGCCAATATGAGTATCGGTACGCACTTTTTTACCGGTTTGAATAGCTGTCTGGGCCAGCTTATTGAGGTATTTCCCGGTTGCCCCGGCTTCATAGGCAAGTTCATAGGATCTCTTGAATTGTCCTAAAATCTGGTTTTCACCCAGGACCATGCTGTCCAGGCCTGAAGCTACGGATAAAATATGTTCTACGGCTGTTTCACAATTTAATGAAAAACTGTATTTTTCAACATCGACAAGGTCTAATTTATGCCAGTCAGAAATGACTTTTTGCAATGCGGGCACTGTTTTTTCAGGTTCTTCGCTCATTGCATAGATTTCTACCCGATTACAGGTCGCTAAAATCATTGATTCCGGGGCTATTTCAGCCTTTCGAATACGCCTTAAAGCCTCTGGCAGGTCATTTTCCTGAAAATGGGTTCGCTCACGAAACTCAAGCGGGGAAGTTTTATAATTCAGGCCTAAAACTACACTATGCATATCGTTACCTGAGGAATTTTCGGCAGCTCAAACATAGCGTCAATGATTTGTTGCACCATTTTATCATAATATCAGTAACAATACGGATGGCTATACGTATTTTTACTCTTCATCAGAGTCCATATCCTGGCTGATATTTTCCAGAGCAGTCTCACTTTTTTCTATCTTTTCTTTCAGAACCTTGGTTACCCGGCCGTCGGGGTCGAGATCTTCAAGTTCATTAAAGATATCCCTGGCTCTTTGCAGATTCCCCATGCGAAGATGCAGATCGGCAAGCAGACCCAGATTTTTTGAGAATTGATGATTTCTCAGGCGCAGGCGCTCCGCCAAGTCAATACTCTTTTCATATTCACGAATCTGTCGATAACAGAGGCTGGCAAAATAGACAAACTGACTATCGGCAGGGCGCAGGAACAGGTAATCCTGGGCATACTCA
The DNA here is from genome assembly GCA_020440825.1 of Leptospiraceae bacterium. Lineage (GTDB taxonomy): Bacteria > Spirochaetota > Leptospiria > Turneriellales > Turneriellaceae > JAGRNJ01. Next base: position 13,503 of record JAGRNJ010000011.1, read on the forward strand.
GCAGCTTTTTCATAGTCTTTAACATGAAAATACAGTCGGGCCAGACTCTTGATCACCTCTGGCACCAAGGTTTCCCGAGTAGCCAGATTTTCAAGCAGGCGGATAGCCTCTGCAAAATCATTGTTTTTTACTGCTGCATTCGCAGATTGCATGACCTCTGCAATTTCATGCTTTTTGTCCATGCGAATTTCATGGGGGGTGGCCAGGCGTTCAATACGCATGAGAGAGAGATCATCTGTCTGCTGGCCAATTTTGAATATCTCATCGATTACTGTATCCAGGTTTCCATCGGCGTTTTCTACGCATTTCAAAAACAGCTGCTCGTCTTCATTGATAATTCGACTGCCTTTCTCGTCGGTTCCGAGCAGCAGGTCATCGCGTCCGTCTGAACCCAGGATCAGGACATCCCCTGGCTCCATCTGGAATGTCTGAATACGCAAATTTCCGGCGACCATCGAGGTGCCCAGTTTTCGCAAAATGGCATCATCGGGTATAAAAGAGGCTGTCTTGTCTCTGTAAAGAACAGCGGATGGATGCTCACAGTTTACAAAATACAGCAGACCCAGTTCTTCATCGAGCAAACCAAAGATTCCTGAGATCAGCATACTGCCGTCAAAACTTTCAAATACTTTGTGCAACTCTATAAAAGTGTTTTTGAGCCATCGTTCGGGATAGATATTCTGCAGATGTTTGGCACTGGATGTTCGGTCAATAATCGTGTGGTACACTGACCCCAAGACCAGGGCTCCCCCCGCTCCCTGTATAGACTTACCCATTGCATCCGCATTGACAAATGCAATATGCGGCTTACCGTGCAGATGTATACGGTGCGCTATATTGATATCCCCACCAATGTCAGTGCTCCAGTGACGAAACGAGAACTGTTTTTTCTGGTGAATGACTGACTCAAAATTAAAATACTGGCTTTCTACTCTGCTGTTGCCTAAAGGCTTTAACAGCAGGGTTGTTAAAAAATAATCCCCATCTTGCTGCTGCTTTAGTTTCTGCACATCATCGAGGGTTTTCTGCAGTTCCCTTGTTCTCTCTTCAACTTTATGTTCAAGCTGTTCTGCATATTCCTGTAACTGTTTTCGAGCAGCCTTAATCGATTGGGTCATGGAGTTGAAATTTCTGGCCATAAAACCAATTTCATCTTCTACCTGTATGTCAATGCGCACATCGAGGTTACCCGAGTTCACCTCTCCCAGACCTTTTACAAGATTACCAATCGGCACCAGCAGCGCTCCACCATAGAAGTATCTGAATCCTACTATTATAAAAGAATAGGCCAGCAGTATCAAAGCCATCATTTTCCAGCCCGAAGCTGCAATGTAATTTCGATAGTAATTATAGTCATAACCTGTCTCAATATAGACATTGTTGATATGGTTAATATAGCTTACATAGTGGGCCGGTAAGGTTTTGCCGTCTGTATAAATATCACCCCGATAGATTCTACTGCCCGGTTTCTGTACAGGCTGCAGATTCAACTCCATTTGCTCTCTGGTTAATTCAGGAGCAGCTTTTCCCAGTTCTTCTGCAAAACCGGGCAATGCTTTCGCAAAACTCTTAAGATAGGCTTCTTTCTTTTTGTTCCAGTCTTGGGCACTGATTTCACGCAGTTTGGTTGCACGGTAACGAATCTGGTTTGCCTTTGAGTCGAGTAGCATGAGAATCTCTTCAGGAGTTGAGATACTGCCTTCGTTTTGCAGGGCATGAAGAATGAGGCCCCGGTATCCTGCAAACTCCAGGCCATTAAAACCCGGAATTTGCTGCATGTCTTCTTCAAGAGACTCTATTGGGAGATTGCCTAATTGATAATAGATTGCCGAGTTTTTAAAAGAGACCAGCTGCCGATCTTGGTTAATCTGGGAAATATCACCAAACAATGGCTCAACGACCCCGCTTTCAGCAGAAAACTTTACTGAGTACTGTTCACCTTCAGTTTTTACGTTTTCAAGATAAGCCTGGCGTGCACGCACAGAGTGAATCTGGTCAAAGAGAGTCTCTTCACGGCTAAGCCAAAGAATACACACTGCCTGCATAATGAGCATTACGGTCACCACACTGATCCCGATTAAGCGAGCAAGAATCTTGGTTTTATCTTTGGTGGTGTTTATGTAGATGATTACAGCAATAAAAAACCCAATCAGATTCATGATCACAGTAGTGGTCATATACGCTGAGCGCTCAAGCAGACCATCCCGGCTTAAGACATGAATTACACCCGGCACAATCGTAACAATCGAAAAGGCAATGGTCAGCAGCAGTAAGACACGCCGTTCAGCACCTTTTTCAACAATCGTACGCCAGATACCAATGCCGATCAAGTACAAGAAAAAGACAAAAATAAGAACACCGGCGTATTTTTGTTCGGTTAAAGACAAAGAATCCCAGAAATGAGCATTGAATAAAAAATAGAACTTTGAAACATAGAAAACATACAGAATCCAGAGACCGACCAGCACGGTTAAAGCGTACTGGACAATCATGGTAACTTTGGCAAATGTCTTGGCCCGGGTCTCAGGAAAACTGAACATGAATTGGGTGATGTGCAATGCACCCAGCATTGCAGTGATAATATTCACCCATCGGGTTATGATCATTGGGTATTGTGAAAACCCATGGGTAATTACATAACTGAAATTGAACAAGGTCATGAATGCAAAACATATCCCAAGATGTAAACTGGCCCTCGATTTATTCGGAATTCTGAGTATAATGATAGAAATGAAACCCAGAAACAAAGTTGAAATCAAGGAACCCAAGGTATAATAATTTGGTTGGAATATATTCATAGCAACTACCCTCTATACTGTACAACAAAAGCTGTAAACATTTTTAATTTCCTGTAAAAACTATAACTTTGGTAAAAGTTCTCTCACTTTCTCAAATAGAAAAATCAATTACATTCTCATGGTCTTTGGCATTGCGAACCTTGATTTCACTCTTATTCAACACTATCGAATACGGTACAATTGATTCCGTTAACCAGACATTTCCGCCAATTACGCTGTGATGTCCAATGACCGTATCCCCGCCCAGGATGGTCGCACCTGCATAGATAACCACATGATCCTGAATAGTCGGATGCCTTTTCTTCTTTGCCAGCTCTTTGCTGACACTCAAGGCCCCAAGAGTTACACCCTGGTAAATCTTAACGTTATTTCCTATATTACTGGTTTCACCAATAACGATACCCGTACCATGGTCCATAAAAAATGACTGACCAATTATTGCACCCGGATGAATATCGATACCGGTTTTTTCATGAGCAAATTCAGACAGTATTCTGGGAAATACCTTAACCCCAAGACTTTGAAAAGAATGTGCTATACGATGAACTGCAATCGCAAAAAAACCAGGATACGCCAATATAACCTCTGATTCGCTCTCTGAGGCCGGGTCTCCTGCATAGGCGGCCTTGGCATCTAGCATTATCTGCTCATGAATGTCAGGCAGACGGGAAAAAAAAATGTCTGAAATCTCTTGAGCCTGATGATCATTCTGCATATAAAACGGTTTAATAATCTGGGGAAGTCGAAGGTGTAAAACTTTGAGCTCAGATCGCAGGTCTTCAACTTGACCTGGCTTCTTGTGCGAATAAATTCCACCCAAGATTACATCGAGCAACGACATTAAATATTTTCTGGCAGGAGAAACCCCTGCTAAAAGGCGATTTTCGAGGTGATTTTCAGAGCAAATGTTAAGGGAAAGTTTTTCAATGGCAAATTGTGCAGAAGAGTGGGCGCCTGAGTGCGCAGAAAGACCGGTGGATGATTTTTTGCTCGCAGGCATATAGAGAAACTAATGAAAAAAACTCGAGCCGGCCTTTATCTGGTTAAAAAGTGGGTCAATTCAGCTGCGATTCTTTCTATCGCATGATCGACATACCCGTGATCTCGAATTCGCTTTTGATATTCCGTAATTTTCTCGTCTTTACTGGAATACGCACGTTTCCCTAATTCTGTTATTTTGGGCAGGCTGCGCTTACCCTTGTTTGCTAATCTTCTTGCCATTGTTACTTCCCTGTAACGTTTATTTAGGCCATCCTTGGCCCTTATCAGTATCGGCTTTGTTCTCAATAAACTTTAATAAAAAATTACATCTCAAAAGGATTGAACATGATAAGCTGTCCCAGCTCATCCATTACAATCAATCCGCAGTGCAAATTTAGAAGCTTATCATTTAAGCCAATCATTGCTTTTGCCGCTTTTTGGTAACGTTCTCGCTGCCTGCTGGACAAGACGGGGTATCCCGCCTGAAAATGCTTTCTGCGAATCTGTTTTACTTCTAAAAACGTCAAATGCCATTCGTTCTGAAAATAATATCGGGCAATAATGTCAATTTCAACACCGTTAATTTTTCGATTGCGGGAGAGAATTCGTAAGCCCATTTCTCGCAAAACCTTAACGGCATTGCACTCCCCTTCGTTGAATCTGCGCTGTAAACTTTTGACCCGCATACTGATTTTTAAGCTCAAGCTTAGCAAACCTGATTCTACTGTCAATTAATACTTTACATATGAATGTTGTTTTTTAGGGTTGCGGATGAATATTTTCGAGAAGTATAGATTGCCATATAAGGGAGGCAATCCATCCGACTTAAAAAACCTGAAAACTGTTGCAACGATGAAACACCTTGAGAATCATCATGCAATTGAAGGAAAATACAGAGCTTGCTCGAGCATCTCATTGCCAGTGTGGAATGCGCTGCGTCTTGCGCACATTCACAAAAAACTGAATTCGAATGGCATTCATGTGAGCAAGACAGAAATCATATTGAGCGCAATCAAGCTTTACAGCCCGGCGATGAAAAACCAACAGATTGATTTTGATCGCCTGCGACGAAAAAACAAGACGTCATGCAGATATGTGAAGGTCTCAACCTATTCAAGTCTGCACGATTGGAACTATTTTCAGGTTTATTCCCTGCATGTGAAGGTGTGTTTCTCTCATGCCGTAGACATTGCCTTACGCCTGTATCTTCGAGTTGTGGAGCGTCGACTGCTGTCTATTTTCTTTCGGAGTGTCAAAATATCTGCTGGGAAGTATATTAACTTACTGGAATCGTTAACTTCACCAGGTAAATACCAGAAAAATATTGTAAATCATTCCCAAAATTCTCTAAAGCTCAATTTTGAACTGACCCGAACTAGAATATTGCGAATCTAGAGTTCAAATTTCAAGATCAGAGGATATTCTAAGCCTTTCGGTTTGCTCGGCTATTGCGGGCATTATCGGGGCTCGCCCTTTGTATAGAGATTCCCCAAAAAAACCTTGTAGTCATAGGTTAAATTGACAGATTAGCCAATTCTATGACTCCTTCGATTCTGAGCAAGATTGATGAAGCAATCGAAAACGAACGTCCCATCAAGATAAGGGCTTATGCTGTTCTCAAAGGAACTGAAGAGGGATTGAACCAGATCACAGAGAAGATTCTCACAAAATACGATCGCCAGGACTTACAGGGTCCGGTCTATACCGCAATTAAAGAGCTGGCCATGAACGGGGCTAAGGCCAATATCAAGCGACTTCTATTTGAAGAGAAAAAAATAGACATGGATGATGAATCTGAATATGAAGAAGGCATGGATATTTTCAAATCTCATCTGAATGAAGAATGGGTTCTTGATTATGCCCGCAAATGCAAACTGGCAGATCTGTATGTCGATCTGGTATTTATTTATAACGAAAAACGATTAATCATGGAGGCCATCAACAACCGGCCTCTGTCGACAAAAGAAGATGAACGTATACGCCAGAAATTCAAGAAATCCATGGGTTATGACAACATAGCTGAATTTTATATGGAAGGCGGAGACTCTTCTGAAGGTGCAGGTATGGGCATCGTTCTGGTGACCATGATGCTCAAAGCACAGGGGATGGATCCCCACTTGTTTACAATACGTTCAAACTATAAAGACTCAACCATTGCCAAAGTTGAATTTCCTTTCTCTGAAATGTACGTACCTTCGAGAATGCGTTATTCTTACGGGAAGTAGTTTAAGCAATTATCTCTAAAGACTGCACAATCTGGGCTATAGCCTGGGCTTCTTCTGTTTCGGGATTTCCCGCACAATTATAAAGAGCGAGCAGAAAAATATTTTCTTTCTGCATCATATAGGCAAGATAAAACCGGTCGTTTAATCGGTACTCAACTGCCATGGCCTCTGAGTCTGCCTTCAAGAATACCCGCAGGTCATCTTCTGAATAGGGCGCTTCCTGAGCATCGAGAAACAGTTTCATTTTTTCAGGTAAATCTACTCCCATAAGAAACGGTGAATTCGCAACGATCTCGGTTTCCTGGTCGGGGTTACCTAGCTTAACACTGAAAATCTGTATCGCCCCGCCCCTTTGAAAGATTCCCTCATAGAAGGCGGGAATGCCTTCAATGACTTCCATCTCCCAGGTTCGAGGGTACTCAAGACGGTACCAGCCCGATGGCGAAAAATATTCCTGCGTAGACATCAGTCGAGAATCTGATTCAAATAGGCACGGTAACTCTCTCTCACCGGCAGGCCATACAGGCGAATGAATCCCTCCGCATCAAACTGGTTATAGACCTCTTCTTTCTCAAAAGATGCAAGGTTGGCGCTATATAACGAATTATCTGATTTACGACCGACAACTGTAATATTCCCTTTATGCAGTTTCAATCTTACGACCCCGTTTACAGCTTTTTGAGTCTGATCAATAAATGCCTGCAGTGCCTCTCTTTGAGGTGCAAACCACTGGCCATTGTATACCAGACGTGCATAGCGATTTGATAAATCATCTTTCAGGTGCTGCAGATCCCGTTCAAGAGTGATAGACTCAAGGTCACGATGGGCTGTATAGAGAATGGTTCCGCCCGGGGTTTCATATACACCGCGGGACTTGATTCCCACCAGCCGGTTTTCTACAATGTCAATTCTACCTACCCCGTGCTGCCCGCCGATTTTGTTGAGCGCAGAGAGCATTTCATAGGGAGTTTTGGCATCCCCGTTTAACTTTACTGCATTACCGCGTGAAAATTCAATCTCGATGTATTCAGGCTTGTCAGGGGTCTCTGCGACAGATTTGGTAAGAATAAACATATTGTCTTTAGGCTCATTCCACGGGTCTTCCAAAATGCCGCCTTCATAGGAAATATGCAGTGCATTGCGATCCATCGAATAAGGTTTTTCTTTCGATGCGGTTACAGGAATTTTTTCCCGGTCTGCATAAGCAATAAGGTCTTCCCGGCCTTTGAATTCCCAGGTACGCCAGGGCGCGATAATTTTGAGTTGCGGAGCGAGCGCCATAAATGTCAGTTCAAATCTCACCTGGTCATTCCCTTTGCCGGTTGCACCATGCGCCACTGCATCACAGCCTTCCTGCAGTGCAATCTGGGCCTGGTGTTTGGCAATCAACGGGCGGGCTATTGAAGTTCCCAGCAGATACCGTTTTTCATAAACCGCCCCGGCGCGAATCATCGGGAAGACATAATCGCGCACAAACTCTTCGCGCAGGTCGAGAATATAAGTTTTACTTGCTCCCGTGTTTGCCGCTTTTTCATCGAGGCCGGCAAGCTCTTCTTCCTGACCGATGTCCGCGCAATAGGCAACTACTTCGCAGTCATATTCTTTTTTGATCCAGTGTAAAATTACAGATGTATCCAGGCCACCAGAATAGGCCAGAACCACTTTTGAGATTTTTTGACTCATTCGATATGCTTTAGAATTCACACGCCGCGTCAATCGGTAATGAATTTGCCAATCGACAACGTAAATTGATAATTGATTCAATAAATGAAATCGAAGGCCTAGCATGTTTGCAGGGCAAAAATGCAGGTAGCGCTTCAGAAGGGGTTGGCTTTAGACAACCCCGAGGCCTTTGATTTCAATACATAAAGTTTTAACCGGTAAGATACATCGATTGGCTTTAATGAATAAGCCAATCGACAATTCTCAATTTTTATTTAAATGAATGGAAGCAATTACTTTGTTACCAGGGGGGATGTACTCCATCTCATCAAAATACAAATTTCGGGCCATGATGATTCCCCGGCCATGGTTGTCATAGGCCCGTTCAAGTGAAAAGTCTAAATAGTAATTGTAATCAAAACCTCTCCCGTCATCTGTTATCGTAAAAAGTATTTTCTCTCTTGTTCTTTCAAATTCAATTTTCACAACTCGCCCTGCATACTCTTCTTGTGCCAAGCGTTTTGAAATTTCATTGCGCAGATTATCACTTTTCATCAGCTGGGTTTTTTCATCATAAGTGATCTCGAGATTCCCATGTTCAATCGCATTGATAATTAATTCATTGAGCCCGAGATTGGCTGCTGCCGGGTTCGGGCAGCCCCGGGAAAGCCAGGCTGCAATCTGCTCACTCTCTTCAGGGGTACGCAATTCAAACGAGCCGTGCGAGAGCATCGTACTGGCATTTGAATAGTCCGTTGCTTCTTTTTTCAATTCTGTCAAATGAAACTGGGCCTGCAGAGCAGATTTCAGAATTGTCAGAAAAAAACCCCGGTTCAAAGGCTTTATCATATAATAAAAAGCCCCGGCTTTCATGCCTCTTTGAATATCCTGGTCAGATGTTCTGGCAGTCATCATTAAAATCGGCAGGTAGCGACACTCTGGCATCTTGCGCAGAATAGTCAGTATTTCAAAACCGGTATAACCGGGCATATTCCAGTCTAAGACAACAGCCGCATAAGACACGGGATCTTTTGTCAAGACCTCAAGAGCTTTGACTGAATCTTGATAAAACTCTGGCTCAACCTCAGGAAAATCGTTCAGAAAAACCTGCAACAGTTGCAGGGTATCCTGGTCATCATCGACAAACAAGACTTTTTGCCGAGGGTTGACATGAATACGTTCAGTAACCGGCGTTGCCATTTTATCGCAGTGAGAACCCGGCCTTTTTTATTTTCTCTATGACTTTTTCTTGCATCTTCTTTATTTCATCAGATTCTAACGTGCGGGCCGCATTTCTTAGAAAAATGCGTAAAGAAACTGCTTTCTTACCCAACTCTATCTGTTCGCCTTCATAGCTGCCCAGATAAAAAATATTCTGAATAAATGTTTTGTCTCTTTTTTCTTTGGCAAGAACCGGAATTTCCTGTTCTATACCGCCAATGATCTCCATCAATTCTGTAAATGTGGCGGTTTTATCAAGGGTGACCGTCAAATCAAATTCTGTACCGGGAAATTTAAAAAGTGGATGGTAATCTGGCAGCTGCAGAGAACTCAAGACCATCAGGTCACTCAAAAGCACCTCAAAATAATAAACACTGCACCCCAAATCTTCTGTCAAAGAAGGATGAACCTGCCCGAATATAATTTTTTCTTTCTGCTCATCAATACCGATAGCTGCACGCCGCCCGGGGTGCAAGATCTCAGATTGATCTTTAGAGATTTTAACTGCAGGTAATTTAAGTCCCAGTCTTAACAGAATACCGGCCAGCATATTTTTAAGATTATTCAGAGCAGTCGATTCATTCTGGCTCGAGGTGAAAATGCCGGCCAACACGACTGGTTCGTTGGGAAGCTTATCTTTGCTGTCTAAAGGTAAATAGATACGACCCAGCTCAAAAAATCTTATGTCATCGTATTCCCGATAATTCTCCCGAATATTCTGCAATAAACCGGGCAATAATGACCTGCGCATGACGGGCAAATCAGATGCAATTGCATTTTCTAAACGAATCTCACCTGAAGAATGTCGGGCATCCACCTGCAGATTCTCTTCTGATGTAAATGAATAATTATAGACTTCCTGAAAGTGATAGGATTGCACCAGCAAGTCCCGTAGAAAATGTTCGAGTTCCCTCTCACGATTTTGAAAACGCGGCATATCATTGGCCACCAGTAAAGGCCGCGCAGTTATGGTACCATAACCGATAACCCGTCCGATTTCTTCGACAATGTCTTCTGCAATAGAGATATCAAACACTGAACGCCAGGTGGGCACCTGTATCTGTAGATTGCCATTGGTCAGTGAAGTATGCATCCCCAGCCTTTCCAGAATTGCTTTGATTTCTTCGTCAGGCAGGTCGTCTTTACCCAATCGGGTTCGAATATAATCGAGGG